>CAKOZB010000084.1 GCA_934131055.1 uncultured Clostridia bacterium
TATTCTTTAAATTGTGTTCTTTCGCGCCTTTTATAATAATATTATCATTCATTAAAATCATCCTTTAATAAAATTTTTGCACTGTTATTATAGCACATTTATAATGCCTTTTCAATAGTTTTACAAACTTTTGTTCTTTTATTTTTTATAATTTAAGTGTACTTCTTTTCTGAAGCACACTCCTGTTATTTTTTATTTAGTTTTAATATTGTTTACAGTATTTTTCATAATT
The DNA here is from genome assembly GCA_934131055.1 of uncultured Clostridia bacterium. GTDB lineage: Bacteria > Bacillota > Clostridia > TANB77 > CAG-508 > CAG-245. Next base: position 233 of record CAKOZB010000084.1, read on the forward strand.
TTGTTGTAGTTTTTCATAGTTTTCTTGTGATACTGTTATCTTTAATTTAATAGAATTTAGATTCTCATAGTCAATAAGTTTTTTGTTTTTTATATCCTGTAATATATTTTTATACAACATATATCTATTTGTGTCATATGTTACAAGACAATACTGATAGTTTTCGTCATTAGAATTTTTTCTGTTTTCTATTTCTAATTTAGGCTCTATGCCATTCAAATATTTTACTTCAATGTTTACTGTACCTATTGAATTGTCTATAATATATTCATGCTCATAGTTTTTTGTTATCCATAAATTATCAGACATTGGAATTTCTTGTAATAATGTTTTATATTCATTATATTGATTTGTTGAAACATGTTCGAAATTTAGGTATGACCCTATTGCTATTCCTGCTCCTACTCCGCAAGTTATCAAGCCTATTATTGCAATTATAAATATTTTCTTAAAATGCTGTTCTTTATCTACAATAAAATTAAATGCTAATTCCATAAAGCTATAAAGAATTAAGGCTATACCAATTCCAACAAATGCAATTCCCGCGAATATATTTCCATATATAATATGGTACAATGAAACTACTGTGACACCCACATCAAACACAAACCCTACTACCACTGGAATTGCAATAAAAATCATAAATAACTTTATCATTATTACAATGATTTTTTCAATTACTTTTAGAAAAGCCGGACCAGAATGTTTTGGATCTCTAATAATTATTTTTTCTTTTGACTTTTCTTCGTAGTGTCTATTTTCTGTTTTTTCAATAGGTTCTTCAATACTCTTCTTCGTAGTATTTTGATCCTCTATTGTTACATAATAATCTAGATACCTAATTTTTAGTAAATGAATAAAAATTACTCCTCCAACTGCAATCAATATAAGCATAATTACTTTGCTTAATATTTTCCATAATATAGGTAATGGAAGAATCCCATAAATTATGTATTCTAAAAGCCTCATAATTAATAACCCAGATAGCAACAAAATTAGGATTATAAATACCATTTCAAATACAAATTTAATTTTTCCTTTAAGCCTCATGCTAACAAACATATTATATAGTTTTGTTATAAAATTTAAAAAGTCTTGCATGCATACATTTAAATCAATCTTGTTTTTCGAGCCTTCTATTGAAATGTTTCCTATTGAACCATCATCCATTAAATCTTCCAAGTGGCAATTTAATATTTTGCACATTTGTAGCATTTTTTCCATATCTGGATAAGAATTGCCAGCCTCCCATTTTGAAACTGCTTGTCTAGATACGCCTAATTGCTCCGCAAGTTGTTCCTGCGATAAATTATTGTTTTTTCTTAGTTTTGGTAATTTTTCACTAAATCTCATTTTTCTCACCTCCACCTAAATTATAGAGCAAATAAATAAAGTTGCACTACCAATTTTCATTATCTTTTTGTAAACTTTCAGTTGCATTTTATCTTTTGCACTATTTTTTAGTATAAATAGGTGTCTAATTGTTGTATTTTTAATAATTTACTCTTCAATTAGTTTGCAATATTCTTCTACAATCTTTTTAGCATGTCTACGATCTCCATATAAGCAATCTATGTATTCTGGAGCTTTTTCTTCTTCATAGCATTCTTTCGTAAATCCATCTATGTATTCAACATATTCATTAACTCTGTTTTCTTTATCAATCATCCAAGGTTTCTTTGGATATATAAAATGAATTACAGCTAAATCTTCCATTGAATATTCTTGAAAGTTTACATAGTACTCTAGATATGGAAAGAAGATATTATATTTATTTCTTAGATGTAACTCTTGTTTATTTTTCCACTCATGGTCATATTCTTGCAATATATCTTGATCTCCTATTGCATCACGCTTGTCTATTATTGTTTTTATTATTTCTTTAAATTTTTCAATTTGTCCTGTTCTAGGTTCTATTACCATTACTCCTGACGTAAGTTCTAAACATCTGCACGTTAAATTTGGACCATAATGCTTGTCTATTACGGCCGACATATGTGATTTATCAAATAAACAATCTATATTTTGTCTTACATAAATATCGCTATCTATGAATACTATTTTCTCAAAATCTGTTAGTTCAAAAATATTTAATTTATCAAATGTGTAATTCCATCTGTTCTTGGCTCTTGACTTGTTTCTATCTATTATTTCCTGAGGTAAGTCAACTTTTTCTCTTCTTACAGTTTTTATACCTTTTTTATTTAATTTTCTCTCTGTCTCTTCAGAAATCTCGTTGCTAAGTAATGCATATAATGGATATTTAGAATTCACATTTTTTAATGCTTGATTTAGTGCAATAACTCCGGGTAAATAATTTTCTGTTGATAAAGTCGTAAAATAAGCCTTTTCTCCCATATTTTTCACATTAATTCCTTTCTCTTTTATAAATAAACCAATTTTAATTTTCAAAAATAAGGTCAAGCTCGCCTTTTGAGGAGTCCGAAGGAGCTCCGACCAAGAGCGCCATACCGTAATTTTTTTAAATTTAAAATTGGTCTGTTGTAATAGTATTTATTGGGCGATTACAAGTTTCTTATTATTTTCAGTAATTGTATTTTTTAATTTTTTCCAAACAACTTGTACATGTTGAAAATCTTCATAATCTTGTTTTACATTTGAATTATATTTTTCTAGATCTTCCAATAAAATGTTAAAATCTTTATCTTTAAACATTTTATTCATTGCTGGAATGCCTCTCTTTAAGTTTTTAACTGTTTTCTTTATTTCTTTTTCATAATTTTCTTTATCCGTTGCATACAAATATAAAGGTCTGTATTTAATCCAGCCTCTAGCCACCTTATAAAATCTCTGTTCAACGCTTTTATCGTTCGATTTTGTTTTATCTATTTTCCTTGGATACTTTCCTTCTAAAACATTATTAAATTTTATAAATGGGTCATGAAAATGATAAACCGGTACGCTTACTACTTTGTTTTCATTCAATAACAAAGAAAAGAATGCATCTTCTCCTCTTGCACCTTCCGGATTATAAAATGCCGGAATTTTTTCTAAATGTTTCAAGTTTAGGCACAATGGAGATCCTAGTATACGTTTATGCGTTCCTTGGATTTGTATTTCACTCACAGTTTTCTTTTTCATTAATTCTTCATCAGCATAGGCAATTCCGTCATTTTTCGACAAATATTCCTTTACATCTTCCCACGTCATAAATTCATTTTTTACAGCCTCTATAAAAGACTTTATTCTACGCTCATGAAATGGATTTTTTAATTCCATATATGGAAGTGGCGAATTATATCCGCATCTATGTCCGAAAGTAATATCCGCATTTTCTATGTTCTCCAAATGTCCTAATATATTATTTTGTGCCTTCCATTTAATGTTTTCGTTCTTATTATTCTTAATACATGCTACTGGGTATTCGTCATCATCCCAGTATAAAAAATAATCAATTCCATTAATTACCGCATTATATAGCAGTGTATTTCTTGCTTTTGCATAACCATAGCCGAAAAATAAATTGGCTTCGTCCATAGTTATTATTTTCTCTTTAACTAATCCTGATTTTTGCTCCTCTATTAATTTGGGAGTAATATGAACAATTTTTATATTTTTATATACCTCTGGTAATATTTTATAAAAATCTTCTTCTCTTGATTCTTTTTGGTAACTTAAATCATACAATATGAATATCGTTAACTCAACTTCTCTATCAAACTTTTTTGCTTGATTTAATAAATGCTTATATGTGTTGTTTATAACAGCGCAAACATTCGGTCTGCCTGACACAAATCCAATTCCAAATTGTGCCTTTTCTTCCATATTCTATTAATACAGCTCCTTCACGTTATATTTTGCTTTCGCAATTATATCATACTTTTTGCTTAATGGCAATATTTCCCAGTTTTATTGTAGCATTTTTTAGTATGTTGGAGGCTGTTTTTTATTATTATAGCTTAATTTCAATATTCTTCATTTCATCATCTATTTGCATTTTTTTATATGTTACTTTACAAGTATCTAACAACTTTCTAGATGCTATGTTATTTTCGGAATTTGCATATTTATCAGATAAATATATTACTTCCTTAATTCCAGATTGAATTATCATTTTTGCACATTCGTTGCATGGGAATAAATCCACATAAATTTTAGCACCTTCTAAGTCTTTTCTACTTCCTCTATAATTTAATATTGCATTCATTTCCGCATGGCATACATATGGATATTTTGTATCCAAATTGTTGCCTTCTCTATTCCAAGGAAACTCGTCATCATTAAAACCGTTTGGAGTTCCATTATATCCAATCGATAAAATTCTATTATCTGCACCAACAATGCATGCACCAACTTGAGTTGATGGGTCCTTGCTTCTCATTGCAGATAATTTGGCTATTGCCATAAAATACTCATCCCAGCTAATATAATTACTTCTTTTCTTATTTTTATCTTCCATTACATCCTCCATATATATAAACGGTAAATTTTTAAATTGGTCACACAATTATAAAAAAACAATTTAATTTTTAGAAATAAGTTCAAGTTTTTTTTTGAGAAATCCAGATAAAATTCGAACAAGAACTCTGTATCGAAATTTTAGCAAAATTAAAATTGTTTTGTATATTATTCGCCCAAAAAGGGGGCGTCCCTATTGGGCGATTTCAAATGGCATATGTTTCATCAGTTTATTATAGCATTCTCTACAAACAGGTATGTATTCTGCGTCTCCAACCATAATGTCTGTATCTTTTTGTCCTTTATAATATGTAAATATAGCTTCTTCGCTCTTACAAATTTCACATATAGAAGTCATCATTTCAATATTATCGGCAATACACATTAAATCTCCCATTTTGCCAAATGTTTTCTTTTCTGATGTTAAATTTAATCCAGCTATATAAAATTTTTTTCCTTTTGCAGCCATTTTATCTATTGTTTGAATATCTCCTTTTAAAAATTGAAATTCGTCAATAAAATATGAATCCGCATCATATTTTTCAAGCTCATTTATGCTCTGAATATTTATAGCATTTATAGAATTGCCTGCCCTTGTTGATATTACTGCATCTCCTGCTCTATTGTCTAATAATGGTTTAAATACCTTAATGTTCTTTCCTGCAATTAATTGTCTCTTTAATTCATTAAATATCTTCTGACTTTTGCCACATTTCATTGGCCCTGTATAAACATTAATAATTCCCATTACTGTTACTCCTCCATTTATGTAAATCATATTTATATTTTTGCTGATGAATACTATATATGTAATTAGGATATTTATCAAGTGTTTTTGCTAAAATTATTAATTTGTAATAATGTGTAATATTTTGTAATAATATGAAACTTAAAAAGTACTAGTTCATACTTTAAAATATTACTTCATTACTTTGTTATACTCTTAATTCCATTTTACAAAGCATGTTTCAAATTTTCTATGAATTAGTACTTTTATTGCTATATTTTAATTACATTTTTAAAATTCCATCTTTTCTTGTAACCAATTTTCTATTTCAGAAATATCAATTCTTACTTGTTCCATTGTATCTCTGTCTCTGATTGTAACTTTGTTGTCTTCTAATGTATCGAAGTCTATTGTTACACAATATGGTGTACCAATTTCATCTTCTCTTCTATATCTCTTTCCAATGCTTCCAGCCTCATCATAATCGCACATAAATTTCTTTGATAAATTTTCATATACCTCTTGTGCTTTTTCTGATAATTTTTTAGATAATGGAAGTACAGCAACTTTATATGGAGCAAGTGCTGGGTGTAAGTGTAATACAACTCTTGAATCTCCTTCACCTAAATCTTGTTCTTCATATGCGTTACATAAGAATGCTAAAGCAACTCTGTCACATCCTAGAGATGGCTCTATAACATATGGAATGTATTTTTCGTTTGTCTCTAAATCTTGATATGATAAATCTTGTTTTGAGTGTTCCATGTGTCTTGATAAATCATAATCAGTTCTATCAGCAATTCCCCATAATTCTCCCCATCCAAATGGGAATGCAAATTCTATATCTGTTGTGGCTTTGCTATAGAATACAAGCTCTTCTGGACTATGGTCACGAAGTCTGATATTTTCTTCTTCCATTCCTAAATCTAACAAGAACTTCTTGCAGTAATCTTTCCAGAATTTAAACCAATCTAAATCTGTTCCCGGTTTACAGAAAAATTCAAGTTCCATCTGTTCAAATTCACGTGTTCTAAATGTAAAGTTTCCAGGTGTAATTTCGTTTCTGAAAGC
>CAKOZB010000085.1 GCA_934131055.1 uncultured Clostridia bacterium
CTAATTTTTGACATTCACCATGTAAGCTATCATTTCCCACAAGTAGTAATTTCACTTTATTATTATCTTCAATAACTTTTTTTATAGATTTTATTAATAGCTTTTGTCCTTTTCTCTTAGATATTTCCGCTGTATATATTATCACAAAATCATCTTCATTTATTCCTAGTGATTTTTTCAATTTTTTCTTTTCATCCTCTGTTACTTCTATGTTAAACTTCTCTTCATCTAGTCCAACTCCATGTACAAGATGCAAATCTTTTATTTTAAACTTTTTCTTTGCTAAATCATAATCTTCTTGTGTTATCGTAATTTGAGTATCTGTATATTTTGCCAACCATTTTTCAACGGGATAATATAACAACCAGTTTATCAAAGGTGCTCCTTTAAAAAAATGATATCCATGTGCTGTATATATTACTCGTGTCCCATTTTTCCTTGCCTCTTTAGCTGCTAATCTTGCAACTACGCTTCCCATTGGTGTATGACAATGTACTATATCAAATTTTTCTTCATTTATTATTCTTTTTAATTGCTTTATAGCTTTTAAGTTATCTATTTTGAAAGGATTTCTTCGTATATTAATTTTATGGTGTACGTCACAATATGGTATTGGGGCATCGTCATCGGTTGCAACATGTACTTCATAACCCTGCTCTTTAAACATTTTTAAGTATGGAAGATGAAATGTAGTTATATGTTTTGTTATTGTTGCTACAAATAATACTTTTTTCACTTTTAGTTAATTCCTTTCATTTTTTAACTTTGCTGGAACTCCTATGTATGTTCCTTTTTCTGTTATATCTTTTACTACAACGGCTCCTGCTCCAATTACAGTTTCCGCTGTTATATTTTTATTATTTATTACTGTTGCCCCTACTCCAATGTGAGTCAATTCCCCCACTGTGACAGTTCCTGCAAGTGTTGCATTGGGTGAAACATGTACATAATCATTTATTATATTATCATGTTCTATTATTGCCCCTGTGTTTATTATACAGTTTTCTCCAATTGTTGCATCTGCATTTATGCAAACATTGGCCATTATTGCTGTACCTGCTCCAATTTTTACACCTCTTGCAATTACAGCAGTTGGATGGATTGCCGTATATAGCTTCAATTTATATTCATCATTTATTTTTTTTCTTAAGTAATTATTTCCAATAGCAATTATAAAGTAAGTATCTTCAGAAACAAATTTATGGCAATCGTTAATTTTTCCAATTACCTTATAGCCATAAACTTCTTTTTTACTGTTATCATCATCAAGAAATCCTATTATCTTGTCTCCACTTTTTTCAATTATATCTGCTATTACCTTAGCATGCCCACCGGCACCAATTATGACAACATTTTTAGACATTTACTTGATTCTCCTTATTATTGGTCTTGTCACTTTTTTCCCTATTCCCAGTGAATTTTTCCATTGTTGCATTTCCTTCTTGTGCTATTCCTTCTCTTTTGAATACTTTTGCTACTGTCATAAATATTATTTTCATATCTTCAAAAAAAGTTATATGTTTTATGTACTGCAAATCATCATTAAACTTTTCTTCCCATGAAAGTGAATTTCTTCCACTTACTTGTGCAAGTCCTGTTAGTCCAGGTCTTACATCATGTCTGTGTTTCTGTTCTTCACTATACAATGGCAGATATTCAACTAGCAATGGTCTTGGCCCTACTATGCTCATGTCTCCTTTTAGTATGTTCACAAGTTCTGGTAATTCATCTAAGCTTGTGCTTCTTAGCACTTTACCGAACTTAGTTAATCTTTCTGAGTCTGGAAGCAGGTTACCGTTTTCATCTTTTTTATCTGTCATTGTTCTAAATTTGTATAGTGTAAATATTCTTTCGTCCTTTCCTGGACGTTGTTGTTTGAATATTATTGGGCTTCCTAGTTTTATTCTAACCAGTATTGCTACTACTAGCAATACTGGAGATAAAACTATTAGTGCTATTAAGCTTAATATAAAATCTAATATTCTTTTTATATATTTTGCGTACATAACATTTCCTTTTCTATTATTTCCATAAGTCTATTATGGTTTTAATAACTCTGTTTTGTTCTTCTTCTGTCATTTTTGTATCAGATGGCAAGCATACTCCTCTTGTAAATAAGTCTTCTGATACCGCTTTGTCTGCAACTTTTATGAAATCGCATTTTGCAAATACTGGTTGCATGTGCATTGGTTTCCATACTGGTCTTGTTTCTATGTTTTCTTTTTCTAATGCTTCCATTATGTCTAGTGGTTTTACTTTTGAATTTGCTTTTAATGTTATTACAGATAACCAGTGGTTTGGTACTGTGTCTACTGGTGTTGGTTGCATTTCTATATCTTGTATTTGTTTGAATGCTTCTTTGTATCTGTTGTATATGTCTGTTTTTTGTTTTATTCTTAAATCTATAACTTTTAATTGTCCTCTTCCAATTCCAGCTACTATGTTACTCATTCTGTAGTTATATCCTATTTCTTTATGCTCGTAATGGCGTGCTTTTTCTCTTGCTTGTGTTGACCAAAATCTTACTTTTGCAATTTTTTCTTCGTCTTCTGAAACTAACATTCCGCCACCACTTGTTGTTATTATTTTATTTCCGTTGAATGAGTAAATTCCATATTTTCCAAATGTTCCTGTTTCTTTTCCCTTATATGTTGATCCTAAACTTTCTGCTGCATCTTCTACTAATGGTACTCCATGTTTATCGCAAATTGCTTTTATTTCTTCTATTTTTGCTGGTGTTCCGTATAAATGAACTACTATTACAGCCTTTGGATGTGGATATTTTTCAAATGCTTTTTCTAATGCTTTAGGATCCATGTTCCATGTTTCTGGTTCACTGTCTATAAATACTGGTGTTGCATTTTGATATGTTATTGGGTTTGCTGTTGCAGAGAATGTTAAGCTTGAGCAAAATACTATGTCTCCTTCTTTTACGTCTAGTGCTTTAAAAGCCATATGTATTGCTGCTGTTCCTGCTGATAATGCAGCTGCATATTTTGTTCCAACATAGCTTGCAAGTTCTTCTTCAAACTTGTTTACATTTTCTCCAAGTGGAGCAATCCAGTTTGTATCAAATGCCTCTTTTACGTATTCTTGTTCATATCCTTCATCAGACATATGTGGTGAAGCTAAGTAAATTTTTTTATTCATAATTATTTCCTTCTTTCTATATAATAATTTAATAATTTTAAGCTTCTTTTGGCATTGACTCTTGTTCTTGCATTTGTCTTGCTTCTATTTCTTCAAGCTCTTGTTTGTAGTTTATTATCTTTTTATTTTTTTCTTCTGCCTCAACAAATGTTGGCACAGCCTTTTTTACTACTTTCTTTATTTCTTCCATTGTATGGTTTTCTGTTTGTACAAATTCTCTTAACATTTCAACTCTTTTATTTACTTCTTCTGCTGGAATGTCAAGTGGTTCTGCAACAAATATTTTGTTGTGTTTTGTGTGTTCCAAGCCTTCTTCAGACATTAGCAATTCTTCGTATAGTTTTTCACCTGGACGAAGTCCTGTTATTTCTATTGGAATGTCTATATCTGGTTGAAGTCCTGATAATTTTATTAAGCTTACTGCTAAATCATATATTTTTACAGGCTCTCCCATGTCTAGTACAAACACTTCTCCACCTTTTGCATAAGTCATGGCTTGCAATACAAGCCCAACCGCTTCTGGTATTGTCATGAAAAATCTTGTTATATCTTTGTGTGTAACTGTAACTGGTCCACCTTCTTTTATTTGTTTCTTAAATAATGGAACAACTGAACCATTGCTTCCTAAAACGTTTCCAAATCTAACTGCTGCGTATTCTGTTTTGCTAGTTTTATTTTTTGCTTGAATTACCATTTCACACATTCTCTTGCTTGCGCCCATTATATTTGTAGGGTTTACAGCCTTATCTGTCGATATTAAAATAAATCTCTTTGTTCCAAATTTATCTGCACAATCTGCAACATTTTGTGTTCCTAAAACATTGTTTTTTATTGCTTCTAATGGGCTAACTTCCATTAATGGAACGTGTTTGTGTGCTGCTGCATGGAATACTAAATATGGTCTGTATTTTGAAAAAACATCTTCTAGTTTTTTCTTATCTCTTACACTTCCAATTATTCCTTTTATATTTAAGTTTGGATATTTTGCTCTTAATTCTAGTTCAATATTATACAAGTTATTTTCATAAATATCAAATATTATAAGTAATTCTGGATTAAAAGTTGCAATTTGTCTACATAGCTCAGAGCCAATTGAACCTCCTCCACCAGTTACTAGTATAGCATGTCCTTTTATTAGGCTTTCTATATTATTGTTGTCAAGCTTAATTGGATCTCTTCCTAGTAAATCTTCTATTTCAACTTCTTTTAAACTATCTAATACATTTTTATTTTTAATAATATCTTCTGTAGATGGAAGTATTCTAATTTTTGCGTTTGTCTCTTGGCAAATATGCAATAACTCTTTTTTATTCTCTGGTGAAATGTTTGTAATTGAGAAAAATATTTCTTGAACATTATATTTTTTGCATACTTCTTGAATTTTATCCCTATTTCCTAAGATTTTAACACCAGAAATTGAGCAATTCCATTTTGCTGGATTATCATCAATTAGACCAACTATATAATATGTATTTTTTAAGCCTTCTCTAATAGCTTTAATAATATCTCTTGCAGATCTACCAGCACCTATTATAAGTAATCTTTTTGCAATTACTGGTTCATCATTCTTTTTTTCTGCTGGCAAAGTTTCATTTAGCAACATTCTTATAACAACTCTACAAGAAACAGTTCCAACGGCTATTAGTACACATGACAAAATGCACTCTTTTGTTGTAAATGTATCTATTTTAAATATGTTTTTTATTATGTAGGTAGTTATGCAAGAAATTGCACATACGAATATGTAAATTAAATAATCTCTTCCATTTTCGTATCTTGTAATGCTTCTGTATAAATTAAATACTCTAAAAAAGATTTGATATATTACAATAGATAATGCAATAGTAATTCCAATTTGTTTCCATTCTTCTGCTTTAAAATAAAATGTGTTTGATAATAAAAATTTAGAAAATATACAAGCTAATGCAATTATTAAAATATCTATAATTGCTAGTATTATCTTGTTTCTCTCGAATCTAATTTTTTTCATGTTTTGAACATCCCTTCATTTTTTATTTTGCCATATGGCTTGTCTTTCCTTTATTTTCGTAATATTTTAAGTTTATAATTTCTAATGTTCTTTCATTTTTTGTTACTCATTTGTATGTTTCTTCTTTCTTTTATCATTTTTCGTTTATTTCACTCTTTTTTCGACCTTCACGTTATATTATACATATGCCTTTATATTTTTTCAACCCTTTTTTGACATTTTACAATAATTAACATAAATAGCCTTTACTCGGTAACTAGAAATTACTTTTTCAATTGTCCTAATGAACATAAAAAAAGTGAAACACTTTTATTGCTTTTGGCAATTTGTTGTTTCACGTTTCTGTTTTTCTCTTTAACAATAATGTAAGCTTTTTTATTTTCTTATATATTTTTGGTTCTTTGCAAAATTCTAATATTTTATCTTGGTGGTTATCTTGGTGGTTATGCATTATTCTTCCATTATTGTTACTTCTCTGTCTTCTATACTCTTTCTGTACTCACAAACCTCAATTTCTTCATATATTTTTACATTTGAATCTACATAATCTATCAGTGCATATAGTTCCAACACTACTGCTATCATGTCTTCACGTTGTACTTTAAGTATTCCATAAATATCTCCTGGAATATCATCATCTACAGTAATTTTTCTGTCTGCTTCAGCTGCGAACTTATCTCTAGTATTATCAGTTGTTAGAATATATGTTGTCTTGTTTACATATTCATTTCCTAGCTTGTACTTTTCGTCTTTTATCTTATATTCTAAATCTTTTATTATGGCATCTCCTTCAATAGTGTATTGTACAATTCTTATTTTGTCTTCTTTTCTATCTTTTGCATTTATTTCTGTGTTTTCTATAAATTTTTCTAACCTGTATTTGTTAAATACTTTCTCATTAGTAA
>CAKOZB010000086.1 GCA_934131055.1 uncultured Clostridia bacterium
CTGCTGCTATCTGGTCTGAATTCATATCTGCCACTGGAGTTCCTTGTGGCGCCTCTATCTGGCCATTTTGTTCCTGCATTGCTGCTATTTCATCCGCAGTCATTTCCGATGCTGGTTTTTCATTTTGTGCAGCAGCAGCCCCAGCTGCAAATCCAATTCCTGCACCAGCCGCAGCTCCTGCTCCAGCCGCAGTCGCTGTTTGAACTGTATTTCCTGTTGCGTCTAATCCCATTGCATCATCAGCTAATGTGTCCATAGCATTTGCTTTATTTGGATTTGAAAATCTTACGCCCTTCTCTCCTTTAGGTCCATCTCCACCTTTCTTTGGTGGTGGTCCTTTCTTAATCATATTAAACGCTTGTGAAGCAAGAGCTCCTCCTGCAAATCCTCCAAGCTTGTCTTCTGTATTTCCTTTGATACCAAACATTTGCTTTACAATCTTCTCTGCTGGTACTATAAATGCAAGTGCAACTATTGCATATAATAAGTTGTTTGCTGCAATAGATAATGCTGAGGATACAAATACTGTATATAATAACATATGTAATGGTTGTAATAAAGCGTAAAACATATACTCTTTAAACCAATAGTTAAATGCCTGCGCCTTACCATCTTTGATTTTATCAAGTGGATATGTCAGGGCAACCATTGGTGCTATTATTGTAAAGAAAGCAAGCATTAGTAATCTTTTCAAATATACAATCGAAAAATATATCGTATATCCAGTTAAGGTAATATATAATATTGTATATCCAATTTTTAGAGATATACTATCATAATCCGCTTTTATTCTTGCAAGTCCCGTAAAATTACTTTTAAATTTTATTGCTACACCATTTGTTTCTGTGAAAGTATTGTTTCCCGTTTTATCTGTAAGTTCTATTATTACTTGTTGTATTCTTCCCTGACTAGTTGTATTTCCAGCCAAAACGTCTGTCACAGTTTCACTCATAGTCATTGTAAAAGCCATTATATAGTGCATAAAAAATATCAAACACAAAGCTACTACCCAGTCCACAAAAAATTGTTTATACTTTGCTTTATCTCCTGCACTCGAACTTATAACAATTCTAATTCCAATATATAGCAATGCTGATAAAAGTCCTACTATAGCTATATTTCTCAAAGCCACATACCATGTTGAAACTGTTCCTCTTAGTTTCTCAACTATTGATTTGCTACTTCCACCCAATTCTTGTTTATGGTCATTCTCTGTTTTAAAAAAGTTTGCATCAAGAGCCGATACATTTCCAGCAAAAATTTCTGCAGGAGTTAATTTTATATCAGCAATTGTATAACCTCCTAGAGGTCCATCAATATAATCTTTTACAATTTTCTCTGTAGGAAGATTTGATTCATCTCCATCTTCTACCTTATTAGTACTAACTACATCTGTTATTGTTGTTGGGGAATCAAAAAAGCCTCTGTCATAATGTATTGGTGAATTATCTCCTATTAACATTATCTGAATTAGTCTATTTACACCGTCTCCAATTCCTTGTAGAAGTGATGCGATTGGGTCTATCAATAATCCACCTGCTTTATCACCTTCTGCTCCCTCTAAATCGGAAGTTTCTCCCCAATAAGACGTATCTGCACTCGCATATCCATCGTCATCCACTGGTATATTATACTTTTTTATTTCTTCTTCTGTTGGTTGAAGTTTTATATTATACACGGAATATGTAGTTCCTGTATCTGCCATTTCTTCCATTATTCCTAACGTATTCGCTTCTGTTGCATGATTTTTTATTACTTCCAGTGCCTGTTCAGGGGTTATGTTCCATTTATTAGCCAAATTTTTCACAGCTTGGCTTGTAGCAGATACCTCTTGTTTTATATCCATACTTCCAACAGTAAGTTTTTCGTACTCCTCAAGTGACATCCATTTCTCAACTGCCCATGCTTTTGTACTCATAATAAAGTTGCACATTATCATTATTATAATAATTGCTGTAATCTTTTGTATTGACTTTTTGTTTATTATCTTATGCATTACTTCCTCCCTCTATTATGATTTTCTTTGATTATTTTCCATCATCTTGTTTAGGTTTGTTTCAACAAACTCAAACTCTTTTGCAGTTGGTGTTATTTGCAATATTGCAGTATCTCCTCCAACTTTCAATAATCCTTCTCCTTTGTTGCATGTTACTAAAAATCCTGCTTCACCTTCACTAAGTTTGAATACTTCTTTTAGGTATTGAATTTCAGATTTATCTTGTGCTAGTAATAACTTTGTATCTGATGATGTTAAAACTGCTTGTACTTCTGGTTTCTCATAGAAGTCTTGGAATCTCTGAGAAATTATTGCCAGTGATACGTTTCTTTTTCTTGCACGTCTTGCCATTGTGTTTAAGAAGTCTACAGCTTCTGGGTATGGTAATAGCATCCATGCCTCATCAACCAAAACTCTCTTCTTAGCAGCTTTTCTTCTATCTTCGCTGTTTTTCTTAACGTATTTTTCCCATATCCAAGAAAGTAGTATTTGTTGTGCAAGTGGTCTCGCAAATCTTTCTTCCAGCTGTGATATGTCTAGGTTTATAAATAATGTTCCATCTAATAAATCAAATGTAGATTGTCCGTCAAAATATGCCATCTGGCCATCATATTCTCTTATGTATTGTTTCATAACTTTTAACAAATAGCTGTAATGAAATCTGTAATCTTGGTTTGTATTGCTTTCTGCATTTCTTTGTAAACGCTTATACCATGACCCAATTGTTGGCATTTTCTTTCTTGCTCTTCCTAATATGTCTCCGTTGCCTCTTCCAGCTGCTTCATATAAACTCATTGGGTCACTTGTTATTCCATATGCTGCATACTCTTGTGCAACAGATTCTGCAATAATTTGCTTTGTTACCTCATTAATATCTTGGCTTCTTGTACTACCTCTTGCCATTGTAAGTAGCGCTTGTGTAACGTCCTCTACTTTGTTTTCTACGTTTAATACAGCTCTTTCTCTTCCTGTTATTTCGTCTTTTACAACTTCGGTTTCTATATCAAAAACATTTATAACTGTTTTTGAGTTAGGGCTTAATACAACATTTATTCCGCCTAAACTTTCTGCAACTATGCTATACTCGCCTTCGGCATCTAGTGCTAAACTTTGTATTCCCATAAGCACTGCAGACCTTGATATTAAAGTTTTCATTGTTACAGATTTACCAGCACCAGACTTAGCAAATATAACCATGTTATAGTTTGTAAGTGAGCTATGGAAGTTATCAAATAATATTGGTACGCCAGTTTGTTTATTAAATCCAAGTGGAATACCTGTTGAGTGTCCAACTTCTGATGTAGTAAATGGGAATACTGTTCCCATAGATCTACGGTCAAATGTATGTGTTTTTCTTATTTTATCTTCTGCCAAAGGTAAATTGCTTTGGAAAGCCTCTTCTTGCATTGCCCATGCACTTTTTATTCCAACCAAAGATTTCGACATTTCTGTTGCTAATAGTTTAGTAAGCTTGTCTAAATCTTCCAAACTATATGCAAACAGTGTAGACACTACAGATGCTTCATAAAGTTTATTAAATCCTGCAGCAATCTCATCTCTTAAGCTTTCTGCCTCATATCTTTTTTGGGCTAAGTTGCTTTCTCTATTGATATTTCCTCTGTCTGCAGCAACAATTCTTTCTGTCTCCAACTCATTTATTGTTCTGTTTAACTCGTTTTGAGACCTAGATTCTTGAATTGGTGTAATGTATATTGATGTATTTATGTCTCCAAACATATACATATCTCTAAATAATTCTGGGAATGTACACATTCTTGGTAATGCAGAAACGAAGAAGCTTCTAGCATATCTTTTTACATTTGATATAATCTCTAAGTGGTCAATATTACTTGCGTCTATTCCAGAAGGTGCAATTAATTCTTTTATTGTTTTCTTGTGCAATATTGGAATTTGCTCATCACTCGTATAATCATTTCTTTGAAATTGAAAATCATTATTAGTAGCTTTACGTTTTTTATTGAACATTAGCTTTCTTCTCCTTCCTTACTTTTTCTTTTGCTTTCTCTGCAACGTCTTTTCCAAGCATTGCTTCGTTTTCTTGAATTATAAGTTGTGCTAAGTTATTTATTATGTCATCTTCTGTTTCAACTTTTCTTTGATATTCTCTTTCTTTTTCTGTTTGAACTTGTGAAATCTTGTCACTTGCTAAGTTAACAGCTGCATCTTCTATTTGTTTGTCTAGTAATTCCATCTTCTTATCCATATAATCTGGTGCAGTTGAATATAATTCGTTGTATCCAGCTTTTATAGCTTTATCTACACCATATACCTCTGCATCGTCTCTGTTATATGCAAAATATAGTAAATCTGCAAGTTCTGTTGATGAAAGTACTCTTCCCATCACTCCTGATACAGATAAAGTTCTTATTATAGCCTGTGCTCTTGTGTATAATTCCGAGAAAGCCATCTCCCTAACTTCATCTTTGTCAAAATCATTTTGTCCAAGTTCTTCTGAATAATATGGAATTACAATATAATATTTTTTGTTTAATATATTTCTATTTAAACTCATCTTTTCTGTATTGTATATAATGTCTTTACCATATTCATATAAGTTTTTGTCTTTAGTGAACTCATATAAAGCTTGTTTTTTCTGTTCTGCTGTTGCATTTGGTGATGCCATTATGTTTTGATATCTCATCTTTTGTCTACTATATTCTTGTTCTATTTTATCAACTTCTGCTTTATAAGTTTGGATGCTACTCTCCAAGTTAATTTTTCTTGTTTGTGTATATATTTGAACTGGGTGTGATAAAGTGTTTAAAAATTGTATGAATCCTTCTTCAACTCCAACCTTTTCTGCTTGTGACATTAAGTCGTAGTTAATACCTTGGCATTCAACAACCATTACATATCTTGCACCTTTTTTCTGTATAATCATGTTATCTTCAATTTTATCGAATTCCATAAAATCGAAAACTGAACCAACATTAAAAGTTTTTGATGAAGATTTTTTTACTGGTTTAGACTCTGCTACTGCACTGTCTTCTTTCTCCTTTTGTTTTTCTTTAACTTTCATGTTTAAATATATAAAAATAAGTGCTACTGCCAAAGCAAACATTATCGCTAGCATTACATATAATATAATCGTTAAAAATGATGTATTATCTGTCATTTGTATTTTCCTCCTTATCATCATAGATGTAAATTTTGTTTCTCTTTTGTTTAAATTTTATTGCTCTTTTTATTACATCGTCTACGTTTTCGCCACCCACAACTTTAGTTGCCTTTAATATACCTATGTTTGGTACTTTTAACATTCCTATTGAATACCCAATTAATGCACATAATACAACCATAGCAATTCCAACAACGGTTAGGCTCATTAGCTTAAATATTAAATAAAATATTAATCCAACGCCAACTCCTACTGCACTATATATTAAGCTTTTTGTTGTAAAAATGAATAGAATTCTACCTTCTCCTTTTACATTTCTAGGCACATTATATGTTCCCATAGACTTCCTCCGTTTTAACATAATATTATATATTAAATTATAGCACATATTGTAACAAAATGTAACCTAAAAACAAAAAAAAGTGCATTTACATGCACTTTTAATTTTATTGTAATACTTATGTAATACTCGTGTAACATTATTTTCCTGATACAGAATTTGCTAATGAGTAAATAACTCTAACTAATGATGTTCCGGCAAATATAAGAACTGCACCAACTATGTATGGTATCATTGTTTTCTTGTATTCTGCTTTTTCAGAAGCACTACCAATCATGTATTTAATACCAATAATTAACAGAATTATTACAGCAATAACAATTCCCACAACATTTATTATTGTTACTACATTATTTCCCACTGTAGTTAAACTACTTGTTTCAACTTTTCCATCGCCTTTTAGTTTATCCAAAACATCTGTTGTACTATCAGCAAATACTGTTCCAGCTATTGAAGTAACTAACATTACAACAAGTAATAAAGTTGA
>CAKOZB010000087.1 GCA_934131055.1 uncultured Clostridia bacterium
ATATTGGTAAATCACAAATTCCATACGAGATATTATCAAAAGATGGACCTTTAACCAACGAAGAATTTGAAGTTATGAAAACACATACTACTTTAGGTTATAATATATGTATGAAGGATTTGCGTTTGCGTCCATATGCAGAAGGAGCTTTATATCACCATGAAGCATTAAATGGAACAGGCTATCCTCAAGGTTTAAAGAAAGAAGATATCCCTTTTGTTGCAAGAATAATACGTGTTGCAGATGAATATGATGCATTGGTTACAAAACGTCACTATAAAACTCACGTAAACATTTCAGAGACATTGAAATTAATGTTAAAAGATGCAAAACCTGATGACATGCACAAGGTAGTTGCACTAGACCAACTTTCTGAGAATGCGCAAAGTGGAAAAATTAGTCCTAAAATTCTAAAATGCCTTTTTAAAATTGTTATTGAAGATACTAAATATGAAATAAGTTGCGTTATTGATTACATTGACTACTTAAAAGAATCTATTAAACGTCTAGAATTGATTGATTCATACAATATGAAAATGCAAAAATCAACAAGTCAAAAGAAGAGAGAGTATTACAAAGAAGGCATGGTTATGCTATTCCAGGCAGGAGAAAATTTTCAAAACTATCACCAAATTTTAAAAGAATACAGAAATGCTTTGATAATACGTGAAAAAAGAATTGATGATTTATATAACGAAATCAAAATAATAAAAAAGCTAAAAGTTTAAGTACTTTTAGCTTTTTACAATTATAGCATCTTCACGCTGTTCGTTATTCTTGTTGTGAAAGAATTAAATTTTAGCAAGGAAAATGAGTTCAAAAGGTAAGGGCACATACGTGTTGTATGTAACCGCGTTTTGAATGAAATTTGACGTAGCTAAAATTGTAATTATTTCGCAACATTATAGTCCGAAACTTACTCCCAACGCACTATTAATCTTATTCATAACATTTTCATCATCTATATGACCTATTTTTTCTTTTAATCTGCTTTTATCTATTGTTCGTATTTGCTCTGTTAGCACTATTGATTCTGTTTTTAATTGTGAATTTTCTGGTCCAATTTCTATATGAGTCGGAAGCTTGTTCTTCCCCATTTGAGAAGTTATTGCAGCTGCTATAACTGTAGGGCTGTGTTTATTTCCCATATCATTTTGAATTATTACAACGGGTCTAATTCCTCCGTTGCTCTGAACCAACTACAGGACTTAAATCAGCATAAAACATATCTCCTCTTTTTACTATCATATTATTCACTCCTACTATTTCTGTAACTAAGATTTGTTTTTTGATATATTTTAAATACTAGTTTTGAGATAAATTATTTTATTTCTATCTCATTGTATAATATGTAAACTATTACATTTTTGCTATTGTCCATTATTGATAATTTTGTTGGTTTAAGTGTTTTTTTGTCTAAAATTAGCTCCTCTGTGGCTATTTTTTTATCATTTTTTCTTTCTATTTGCATTACTATTTCTTCATTTTTTTCTGTTATATTTCTTTGTTCAGAATTTCGATATTCATCAATAAAAGAGTTTAACCAAAGTATATTGCTTTCGATATATGGATAATTATTATATATTTTTTCTAGGTTTAAATTGCTATTTTCAACTTTCAATGATGAATCTTTGTATGTTAATTTTACTCCCTTAATAGTATCTGGCTCTAGTACTTCTTGTTCATCATTTTTTTCTTTATGAGTTTGTTTAATTAAGTATTTGTTACTATTTTTATTGCTATTTACAGTAACCTCTATTGTAGCTGTATACTCTTTAATATTTAAAATATAATCTTCAACTTCCTCTAAAGTTTTGTTAAGATTATTATTTCCAATATTTATAATTTCATAACTTTTTTTAGAAAAAATAATTGAAATTATAACCAACAAAATAGCAATGCCTACTACAATAATTAAAAATTTTTTTGACTTTATAAATTTAACATTCATACAATAAAACTCCCAATATATTTAATAATAATATATTGAGAGGAATTATAAATATTCACTATTCTATTTAATATTTACAATTAGACCACAATTTTTAATTTTGTGGTTAAATTGTAAATATATTTTATGCAAAAGAAAAAATATTATACATAAAAAATAATCGCCCAAAAAAGGGCGTCCCTATTGGGCGAAATATTCTTTTAAGCATTTTCGTACTTCTTCTGCTGTATCCATTGTGTTTATTTTACTTCTAAAACTGCTTGAGTCTGGCATACTTTTCGTGTATGCAGAGATATGTTTTCTCATTTCTTTTACTGCTATGTTTTCTCCTTTTTCTTCTATTTCTAGTTCTAAGTGTTTTAGTATTGTCTCGTATTTTTCTTCGTTTGTTGGTTTTTGAATGCAAATGCCGTTTTGTAGATATTGCACTGTTTCTCTAAATATCCAAGGATTTCCGAAGGCTCCTCTGCCTATCATTATAGCATCTACTCCACTTTTTTCTAACCTTTTCTTTGCTATTTCTCGGCTCGTAACATCTCCATTTCCTATTACTGGGATGTCAACACTTTCTTTTACTTGTTTTATTATGTTCCAATCTGCTTCCCCAGAATAGTACTGGCTTCTTGTTCTCCCGTGTACGGTTATTGCTGATGCACCAGCTTTTTCTGCTATTTTTGCAGCTTCTAAAACTACAATATTATCTGCATCCCAGCCTGTTCTCATTTTTACTGTAACTGGCACTTTAGAATTTGCAACTGCTGTCTCTATTATTTGTTTTACTAATTCTAAATTTAATAATAATCTACTTCCATCACCATTTTTTACAACTTTCGGTGCTGGGCATCCCATATTAATATCTACAATATCTGCAAATTCACTAACATATTTACTAGCATAGGCAATTGCCTCAACATCACTTCCGAATATCTGCACAGCTAATGGTTTTTCCTTATCGCAAGTCTTTAATAACAGCTTGGTTTTTTCATCATTATATAAAAGTGCTTTTGCACTTACCATTTCTGTATATACAAGCCCTGCATCATTTTCTTTGCAAATTAACCTAAATGGCAGGTCTGTAATACCTGCCATTGGTGCTAAAAATATATTATTTTCTAGATTTACATTTCCTATCTTCAAAATTTACCTCGTTTAAATTTTATATTTTTAATCTTAACTAATATTTTTTCGTAGTCAAAATTGTAATTGTTTTTCAATCATTAATCTATAAATATTGCCTTCTGTCTTCTACCACTAATGTTTAACAAAAGACCTATCATCATTAAGTTTGTAAGTAATGAACTTCCACCATAGCTTACAAATGGTAATGGAACACCTGTTATTGGTAATAATCCCATTGTCATTCCTATATTTTCTGCCATATGGAATAAGAATATTCCTGCAATTCCAATTGCTATATATGACCCTAAATTATTTTTTGCTGTTTTTGCTATAAATATCGACCTTGTTATAAGCACAACGTAAGTTATTATTACTGTTGCAGCTATAATAAAGCCCATCTCTTCTCCTATTACAGCAAATATAAAGTCTGTAGTCTTTGGATATAAGAAACCTAATTGAGTTTGGTTTCCTTTTAAAATTCCCATTCCGAGGAATTCTCCTGCACCAATTGCAAGCTTAGATTGTATAACATTATAGCCAGCACCTCTCGGATCTAAGTTTGGATTTAAGAATACATCTATTCTTGTTTTCGCATGTTCTGGCAATACAAAAAAATACAATACTGGCAATAAAATAGCCACCAACAAAATTCCTGTGATGATATACCTTTTCTTTATTCCAGCAACAAATAATATAAAAACAGTTGCTATTACGAAAGTTATTGCTGTTCCATAATCCGGTTGCTTTACTATTAAAAGTACTGGAACTGCAATTATAACAAGTGCTAACAGCAATCTAGTTGGTCTGCTTATTTGGTCTTTACCTTTTTCTTGTATTTTTGCTACGTAAGTTGATAATGAAATTATTGCTATTATTTTTGCAAATTCAGCCGGCTGTATTGATACAGAACCTATTGTAAACCAGCTGGTTGCACCATTTACACTTTTCGTAAACAAAACCGCTATTAGCGAAATTATCATTAGTGCATACAATATTGGAGAAATTTTCGATATTGTATTATAATCAACAAATGTTAGAATTATCATTATTGGAATACTTATAGCGAGCCACATTATCTGTTTCTTAAATTCTTCATATTCTGTGCCTTGCGTTGCCGAAAACAATGCTACTAGACCAATGGCTAATAAAATAACTATACAAACGAGAATTCCCCAGTCCATATTTTTTAATATTTTCTTTCCCATTGAATCTCCTCATTATTCTTCGTTAGATTTATTTGCTGATACTTTTTCTTTAACTTCTTCTGAATTCTTTGGCATATCTGCTTCATCTAATTCTTCATTATCATCTTTTGAATCATCATTTTCTGTTTCTTCATCTGCTGCTTCATTCTCTTCGTCAACACCTTCATTGTCATCTTCTTCAGAAGTATTCTCAGTACTATCATCTAATTCTTCATCTTCAAAATCGTCTTTTACAACTTCTTCATTATTCTCATCAGAAGCTTTTTCTTCTACAGCCTTTTTTGAATTCTTATCTTCTTCTGTTGTATCTTCCTTTTTAGCGTTTTCTTGCTTCTCTTTTTCTTCTGTTTCTTTTTCTATATTTTTTTCTTTTTTCATTTCTTCCCTTATTCCGGCGATTGGAATATTTGCATATAGTGCTGGTGCTCCCATTGTGCCGTCTTCGTTAGTCTTATTAGTTAAACGCACGTCTATATCCTTCTCATCAACATCTATATATTTTTTTATAACTTCTATTATTTCTTGCCTCATCATGTCTAAGAAATCAGCTGAAACATTGGCTCTGTCTTGCATTAGAACTAAATGTAACCTTTCTTTTGCTGTATCCTTAGATTTTGCTTCTATTTGATCTTTCTTTCCAATCTTTTTAAAGAAATTAATTACGTTCTCAAACATTATATATCCTCCACTATTTTTTTCTGAATATGCCTTTTATTTTGGTAAAAAATCCTTCATCTCTGCCCGGAATTGTAACATCAATATTTTCACCAAGAATTCTTCTTGCAATTTCTAAGTATGCTTTTCCTGATGGAGCTTTTTTGTTTATTACTGCAGGTTCTCCTTTATTTGTTTGAGTAATTATAAACTCATCGTCTGGCACAACGCCTAAAAGATTGATTGATAATAAGTCAACAATATCGTCAACATCCATCATCTCTCCTTTTTTAACCATGTTTGGTCTTAATCTATTTACAATTAGCTCTGGATTTCTAATCTCAGACGCTTCTAATAATCCTATAATTCTGTCTGCATCTCTGATTGAAGATATTTCTGCATTTGTTACTACTATAGCTCTGTCTGCTCCTGCGATTGCATTTTTGAAGCCTTGCTCTATTCCAGCAGGGCAGTCAATTATAATGTAGTCAAATTCCTCTTTTAGTTTGCTAGTTAGTTCTTTCATTTGTTCTTCATTTATAGCACTTTTATCTCTAGTTTGAGCAGCTGGTAATAGGAATAACTGTTCAAACCTTTTATCTTTTATAAGGGCTTGTCTTAGTTTACATTTTTCTTCAACAACATCTACTATATCGTATACTATTCTGTTTTCTAGTCCCATTACAACATCAAGGTTTCTAAGGCCAATATCAGTATCTACTAATACAACTTTTTTTCCTTTTAGGGCAAGAGCAGAACCAAGATTTGCTGTTGTAGTTGTTTTTCCTACTCCACCTTTTCCTGATGTTATTACTATAACCTCTCCCATAGA
>CAKOZB010000088.1 GCA_934131055.1 uncultured Clostridia bacterium
CCTTAATATGTTCTAATTTAGTATTTCTAGCAATTTCAATATCTTCCATAATGGCCTCCTTTTATTATTAATGGCATATAACTTTGAAAATAATTTCAATTTTTGAATAAATCAACTGGAAGTGCGCCTTTGAGGGGTCGAATGAGCCCCGACCAAGCACGACATGTTGATTTTTCAAAAATAAATTTTTTCAAAGTGAATTATTAAAATATTAGTCCCACAATCAAGCCTACTATCGCACCCACAAATACCTGAAATGGCGTGTGTCCTACTAATTCTTCTAACTTTACATTGAATGTCATTTTTGAGAGTTCAGAATCTGGATTTGTCATTATCTCGTTTAGTACATGAGCTTGTTTCCCAGTTTCATACCTTACACCACACGCATCATACAGAACTACCATTGAAAATACGAATGATAAAGCAAATAATGGAGATGAAAAACCTTGGCTACGCGCTATCATTGTTGTTATTGAAACAACAACTGCTGAATGAGCACTTGGCATACCACCAGCACCCCAAAGTCTTCTAATATTCAATCTTTTTGTTTCTGCATATTCCCATATTATTTTAAATAATTGTATTCCAATCCATGTAAAGAATGGCACAACTAAATATCTATAATCATTATAAAAATTCACTAAATTACTCACTCTTGTTGTGTTCCTTTCTCTTTGCACTAATTCTAGTTATAATATAGTTACAATTAGTCTTCCTTTGGCACAAAATTATCTTCTTTAATTTCTCCACCATCGTTAATCAACATTGTAATCTTCTTTTCTGCTGAATTTAAAAAGTCATTACATTTTTTAGACAAATTCATTCCCTCTTCGAATTTTTTTACAGATTCGTCTAATGTTAAATTTCCTTTTTCAAGTTCATTTGCAATGCTTTCTAATTGTTTCATCGCATCTTCAAAATTTATATCTTCGTTCATATTAAATAGTATTCCTTTCTCACAGTACTAATTCATTTTTATAACTAATCTATTGTTGCTGTTTTTTGTCCATCAGATAGTCTTAAATTTACTTTTTCTCCTGAATTTAAATCATCTACAGATTTTATCACTTTACCACTTTCTTGCTTTGTTACAATGCTGTAACCTCTTGTTAAAGTTTTTAATGGACTTAAAGAATCTAGTTTAGCAGTCTCTTTTACAAAGCTTGTCTTTGCTTCTTTCAATTTTAACATCATGCTATTTTGTAAAGCTTTCACTTTCATATCAATTACCATATATTGCTCATTTATTTTCTGAGTTGGATTCTTGTATGCAGATCTTGCCATACATTTTTCATATGATAATCTCATTAATTCTATTTTCTTTTTTAGAGCAACTTTATATCTGTTATTATATAATTTTAAAGTTTCTCTTACATCATCTATGTTAGCAACAGCTAGTTCTGCAGCAGCCGATGGAGTTGGTGCTCTTAAATCTGCTACAAAGTCTGCAATAGTAAAATCTGTTTCATGTCCAACTGCAGAAATTATTGGTAGTTTCGAATCATAAATTGCTCTTGCCACAATTTCTTCATTAAATGGCCATAGGTCTTCAAGCGAACCTCCACCTCTACCTATTATAAGAACATCAGCAAGTTTATTTTCATTCATAAACTTAATTCCTTCTGCAATTTTCTCTGCAGCTCCAGGTCCTTGCACTGGAACAGGGTATAGTCTAATATGTGCTCCTGGGTTTCTTCTTGTACTAACATTAATAATATCTCTTATTACAGCACCTGTATTAGAAGTTAAAACTCCTATTGTTTTAGGCATAAATGGAATTTTCTTTTTATGTGACTCTGCAAATAATCCTTCTTGTTCTAGCTTTTTCTTTAATTCTTCATATGCAGTGTATAAACTTCCAAGTCCATCTTCCTTCATGGCTTTTGCATAAATCTGATAAACTCCATCTCTTTCAAACACAGCAACACTGCCTAAGACCATTACCTTCATTCCGTCCTTAGGCATAAAAGATAAATGTGTAGTGTAGCTTTTGAACATTACACATTTTATTAATGAATTTTCATCTTTTAAAGTAAAATACATATGACCAGTATAATGATTTTTAAAGTTTGATATTTCTCCCTTTACCAAAACATTATTTAGCATTTCATCGCCATCAATTTTGTTCTTTATGTATTTGTTTAAATCTGTTACCGTAATTGGATTATATTCCATTTCAGTCCCTTTCTCTTAAGGTATATACTCAGTTGAAAAAAATATAATTATTTTGCAACTGGCTCCTACTGTTCGTTGCTTTCATCAGCAACCTCTTTACTATTTGAATTATTTTCTTCGACTATTTTTGCAAGCACACCATTAATAAACGCTGGCGAAGAGTCTTCTCCATATTTTTTCGCCATGTTTACAACTTCATTTATTATTATTTTAAAAGGTGTTTGCATATAATTCATTTCATATATAGCAAGTTTTAATAAAGAAACATCTACTTTAGATATTCTCTCTATAGTCCAGCCAGTTTTTAGGTTCTTCGCTATTTTTTCTGTTATTTCTTCGCCATGTTCCTTTATTCCACTAGCAACATTTTTTACATATTCTCTAGTTCTTCCATCTTCTACTTCTGTACTATCTAAAAATAATTTTACCTGAGCTTTGCTATTCTCTTTTTGAATCTCTTGGCTATAAATATAGCAAAAAGCAAGCTCTCTTCTAGTCATTTCTTCCATTAAAATCCCCTTACTACAATCTATCTATAAAATTCTTTAATTTATCTTTTACTTCTGTTTTATTGTGTTGCACGTAATTTCCTATGTATATTCCTAAACATATAAAAACTATCCAAATAATTAATTCATATAAACGAGTACATAATATTAATATTGCAATTAATGCTCCGATGATTGCTCCACCATATGTTCTAAGAAACTTTTTTATATCGTTCATAATTTTTTCCATTCCTTTCACTATTTACTAAAATACAACCTAAGTTTTTTTATTTTCTATGCTTCTTTTGTGTCTTTTACTGGTGTTACCATATCTTTTACTTTAATGTCTAGGCTCTTTACTTCAACATCTAAAGATTTTTTTATCGCATCTTTTACACGTACTTGAATGTTATTGCTTAAATCTTTTATAACAGCTTGGTCTGATACAGCTATTGTTAGTAAAATTGATAAATCGTTATTCTCATCTAATGTTATTTTTGATTGTTGGTCTTTTACACCTTCAAATCCTGCAACAACTGAATTTACAATGCTTGTTATTGTTTCCTTTGTTACCAATAATTTTCCATCATCATTTTCAAGCATTATGCCATTTCCTACACTTTTTTCTTCATCTGTCGAAGATTCAAAAAATATTCCTTTTATTGCAAATAAAAGAAGAACTACATTTAATCCTAATAAAATATTGCAAGTAGTTTGGTCTGCTAATGCCTTTGTTACAAATACATATAACCCTGTAGCATCAACCCATCCAAATATGCAAGCACTTGAAATTACTGCCATTAATAGTATTAAAACTGAAAATATACATAGTATCATTTTGTCTAAAAATTTCATTTCATTTTCCTCCATATACTTATTTAAAGGCACGATTAAAAACGTGCCTTATATAAGTTTAATTATTCTTTAACTTCGTTTTCTGTGTTGTCTTCTTTTTCTTCTGTTGCTGCTTCTGTGTTTACACCTTGTACATGTACATTAACAGCTACAACTTTTAATCCTGTCATTCCTTCTACTGCAGTCTTTACTCTGTTTTGAATATCGAATGCAACATCTGGAATTCTTGAACCATATTCAACTATAATATTTACATCTATTTTTGTTTCTTTTTCTCCAACGTCAACTTTTATTCCTTTTGATAAGTTCTTTTTACCACTTAAAACTTCTGAAATTCCACCAGCAAATCCGCCAGCCATTGCATATACACCTGGTGCATCTGATACAGCTTTTCCTGCAATTATTGCAACAACATCATCAGCTATTTGAATATTGCTTGTTTCTCCTTCTGTGTTTTCAATTGTTATTTCACTTTCATTTATTTGCTCGTTTTCCTTTACATTTTCATCTTTTTCCATAATGGTACCTCCATATATTTTATTTTTTATTAAATAGTTTTCTATTTAACCGTTCTTCTATAGTATACCAATTAATTCGATTTTTTACAAGAGTTTTTCCTATATTTTTTCTTTCGTTTTTTATGAAAACATGTTATATTAAGCCTTCTAAATAGTTTCTTCCACCATAATAAAAATGTACTATATACACGGTATTTCTTTTCTTATTAACTGTATATAATAGTACATAATTTATATTCCATATTTAGCATTCCACTCCTTAAAAACTTCTTCTGCGTCACTTACTCTTCCAAGTTTTATATCTTCTTCTGCTTTTATTAAGTTATTTTTTATTTTATATTTTATTAAACTTTTTTTATATTCCTCCATACTCATAAGTATTACATTGTTTTTATCGTTTTTTGTAACAACCACCTCTCCATTCAAATTTACTGCCATCTCTAATTCTTGTAAATTTGTTAATTGTTGCATATTAACACCTCTTTTCCATAAACTTATAATTATTATAACACATATTTCACTATCTTAGAATAATTTTTTACCATTTTTATTTTGTTTTTGAACTTTTAAACAATTTATGGAAATGTACTGTATTCTGTGTTATAATATTGGGTAGTTTTATTTAGGAGTTTTATGATGATAGAAAAATATTTAAATAAATTGGAATATAATAAAATTTTAGATTTAGTGTCTAATTATTGTACTACATATATTGGAAAAGACTTTGTTTCTAAGCTGATGCCATTAAATAATAAAGATTTAGTAAAAATGAAGCTTGAAGAAACCAGTACGGCTCAGACTTTACTTTATAGAAAAGGCGAACCACCTATTTCAAATATTACAAATATTGATATTTGGATAAAAAATTTAGAAAGCTATAATTCATTATCTGCTAAGGCTTTGTTAGATGTAGCTCATGTATTACAAACATCTAGATTTTTGCATGATTATTTTTTTGCTGATGATACTTTTGATTTGTCTGATTTTTCACTTTTAGAAGATTATTTTTCTATGCTTTATTATAATGAGACAATAGAAAAAAATATTCTAAATTCCATAATTGATGAATACACAATCGCAGATGACGCCTCAAAAACCTTGTCTGCTTTGCGTAGAAATAAACGAAAACTAGAGCAAGATGTACGTGATAAATTATCTAATTTTATCCACTCGTCTTCATATTCTAAATATTTAATGGATTCGATTATTACTATTAGAAACGATAGATTCGTTATTCCAGTTAAAGAAGAATATAAAGATAGCATTTCTGGTGCGATTTTAGATATTTCAGCTAGTGGCTCTACTGTTTATATTGAGCCTTCTTCAATATTTGAGCTTAATAATAAAATTAATGGAATTAAAGCAGAGGAATCAATCGAAATTGAGAAAATCCTAAAAAATTTATCATTATCATTGTTCCCTATTGCAAGTAAGATAAAGACAACATTAGAAGCAATCGGTCAAATTGATTTTATATTTGCTAAGGCAAAATATTCTAAGAAAATCAATGGAATTTGTCCATTAATAAATGATAAGAAAGAAATTAATTTATATGGTGCTAGAC
>CAKOZB010000089.1 GCA_934131055.1 uncultured Clostridia bacterium
AGTAGACGCTGAGCGTTGCAAAAAGTCATTCTTATGAATGGCTTTTTTATTGTTGGAAAGTTTACAAAATTATTGTAAACTATTTATTTTGTAGGAATTTTATGGTATAATTATTTTGTTAGTTTAATTCGGAGGTGTTTATATGTTACCTTGGCAAATTTGGTTGATAATTTCTGGAGTTTGTTTTATTGCAGAGATTGCAACTGTTGGATTTTTAATTTTTTGGTTTGGAGTTGCCGCACTTATTACATGTTTGCTTAGCTTGTTTATTTCAAACGTTATTGCTCAAACTGTAATTTTCGTAATCCTTTCGGTAATTCTTATATGTTTGACTAGACCTTTTGCTGAAAAGATGAATAAAAACGATAATATTGTTACCAATTCTAATGCAATAATTGGTAAAGAAGGTGTAGTTACAAAAGACATTACTCCAAATGATGTTGGTCAAGTTAAGGTTTCTGGAGACATTTGGACAGCAATTTCTACATATACTGATATTATTCCAAAGGGTTCTACTATAAAAGTTTTATCAATTGATGGAGTAAAATTAGTTGTTGATCCAGTATCTATTAAACAACCTGAGAAAACAATCTAAATCATTAGAAGTTAACTATTTTTATAATTCACGTTTTTAATTTTATAATATATATTTTTTAGGAGGAAAAAATTATGTGGTTTTTAATCGTATTACTAGTTATAATATTAATTATAGCCGTAAAATCAATTAAAGTAGTAAGACAATCTGAAGTTTATATTATTGAAAGATTAGGTAAATTTCATAAAGTAGCTGATGCAGGTCTTACAATTATAATTCCTTTCGTTGACCGTGTTAGAAGTGTTGTTAGCTTAAAGCAACAAACTATGGATGTTCCACCACAAGGAGTTATTACTAAAGATAATGTTACAATTACAATCGACACTGTTGTGTTCTACAAAGTTACAGACCCAGCAAAGGCTGTTTACGAAATTCAATCTTTAAAGAAAGGTATTGAATATTTAGCAATTACAACAATTCGTGATATCGTTGGTAAAATGGATTTGGATTCAACATTTAGTTCAAGAGACATGATTAACGAGGAATTAAGAGCAATTCTTGATGAAGCCACAGATCAATGGGGATGCAAGATTGATAGAGTTGAAATTAAAGATATTACTCCTCCAGCAGACATTAGAGACGCTATGGAGAAGCAAATGAATGCAGAAAGAAATAAGAGAGCTCAAATACTTCAAGCTGAAGGTGAAAGACAGTCTGCAATTACACTTGCCCAAGGTAAAAAGGAAGCTGCTATATTAGAAGCCGAAGCAGAAAAAGAATCTAAAATTAGAAGAGCTGCCGGTGAAGCTGAAGCTATAAAGAAAGTTGCAGAAGCAAGGGCAAATGAAATCAATTTAGTATATGGTGCAATGATGAATTCTCATCCAGATGACACTTTAGTACAATTAAAGTCTTTAGAAGCTTTAAAAGACATTGCAAATGGAGAAGCCAACAAAGTATTTATTCCATTTGAGGCAACAAGCACACTTTCAAGCTTAGGAGCAATTAAAGAAGTTATGAAAGATGACAAAAAAGATAAGAAAAACGACTAATTCTATAAAAACCACAGGGATATTCCCGTGGTTTTTTATAATAGTTAAGGGAAGAAATTTTAGTTTCTTCCCTATTTTTTTATGTTTTAATAAAATCTCTATCTTCCATCGTCATCGTCTTTATAATATGGTATTGCTCGTGTGTTTTCTCTCATTCTTCTCTGTTTTATATATTCTCCCTGTAATTCAACTATCTTACTGATTACAACTTGAGACACTCCATTTTCTTGGCTATTTTCTATTACGCTACCATCTTTGTTAATTCCACCAATATCATGTAATTCACTTACATCACACATTCCTTCTGGTGTAAGATTCTTTTGGTATCCATTTGACAAAAGATCAAGTACCGCTTTTTCTAATTGTTTTTTATACGTAGCTTCATATTCTGTATTTACTATATCATTCAATCTATATGGCAATGTGAATACTACTGGAACCTTCACATCAGGAGAGAAAAGTTCGACATTTTGTTCATCAGAAGTTGATGCAAGTTGTGCAGTGTACACATATCTTCCAGAGGCATCTTTAGCAATTTTATTAACTGCTCTAATCCTTAATATTTCTCCATTAGACGTATTAACCCCATCATATTGTTCTGCTTGAAATTTATCTAATCCGCCTCTTATAAATGGATTTGCCATTCTAGCTTCTATTTTCTTTTGTCCTTCAGCACGTAATTTACTAATACTTTTTTGTGCTTTTATGTTCCTTGCATTTTCTTCTTTTTGCCTAACTTCTAACAATCGACTTTCTCTTAGTCTTTTATTTGTTATTTCTTCTAAAAGTTTCTCGTTCAACTTTCCTATTTGCTCATTTACGGCAGCTGTTGGTGGTTGCAGTCTAATGTCTTCTTTAGAGTAGGCTCTACCCAAATATGTATATGATTTTTCATTAAGTTCTATTCCTGTGTACATTCCAGTAAATCTTGTTATTAATTCTTTAGCCAAATCATATCTTCCTTCTGGAATTTCAAAACAAATTGGGTCTGCAGCATCCAAATAAATTGTATCTCCTTGGTTTACATGAATCACCCTAGCACTTATTAAACTGCTAATACTTCCATCACTATGTCTAAACTTTTGTGCCTCCTCTATATTTAGCACCTCTGTCTGTGTTCCATCTTCTCTATAAATTGACATCATTGTCGGCATTTTTTCTACTTCTTTTATTGCTTCCTGTGTATTTTTCCCACTTGGTCTATGTAAAAAATCAAATAGTCCCATTTTTAGTAAGATTCCTCCTTCGAATTATTATTTCAGTCGGAAAAGATTTCCCTTATTATTTTTCATACGTTTATTATAACATAAAAATTTATTTTAGTATATCTCCGTTGCTTAATTTTTTTGCAATTTTAAATTTTTCTTTTTCCTTTTTAGTTATAGTCTTTTCCTCTATATCTCCTTCTGTTGTGCATAATTTTAATGTTATTCTTCCATTTTCTATTTTTGGATGTCTTAAAATTCTATCTTTTTTATCTGTTTTCATTTTTGAAACTGCAATATATGAAAATTTTTCATCTTCATAAGGTACGTCTCCAGCTTTCAATATTTTATGCACTTTCGTTCTTGCAACTCTGCATGAGAAAGCACACCAATCATTTTTTGAAATTTTGCACTCTTTTTCATGCGCACATGGTGCTACAATATTTGCACCTTTTTTTATAAAGTAGTCTCTTATTTCTTTTATTTGATTATAACCTTCTGGTGTTCCTGGTTCAATAATTAATAATAATTTTCCAGTTGAATTCCATAATTTTTCTAATATTTGATTCCTGTTTTCTAATTTTATTTCATTTAATACATATGAAGATATGACTAAATCTGCTTTTTGTTCTACATTATCTGTAATTATATTTTTCTTAATCCACTGTACATTATCAATTTCATTTTTCATGAGCTTTTGGCCTAAATTTAGCATATAATCTTCATTTTCTACACAAACATTGCTTTCTATTTTAAGCAATTCATTTACAGCCCAAGTAGCAGTTCCAGTACCAGCTCCCACATCAAGCAAGCTTGTAATTTCAGCATTTGGCATCATTCCCAGACTGTGCTTTAATGCAGAATACACAGCTCCATATGTTGCTGGCATTCTGCTTACAGCATATGCTACTGCATCTTCTCTGCTAGTTATTAGTCTAGTATTCGTCTTATTTTGTGTTTTATCTCTATACTTTTCACTAATATTTTGCGCACTTTGCTTTAACTTTTTTAACTCTATTTCATCTATCTCTTGTTCTAATTTTTCTTTTAAAAGTATTGGTAATTCCATCTTTCTCACTTTTCCATTGATAAATTTACAATTAATTTTATTTTCATCATTCAAGTTCTTCGAATTTTTATTTTTGCTTTTAAATTTGCATTTGCTTCTAATCTGGTATATTTTCATCTTTAATATAGTACTTCGTTCCAAGCATTTTATCTGGCAAATATTGTTGTTCTACATAATGCCCTGGATAATCGTGTGGGTATTTGTAGCCAACATGGTAGCCTTCTTTTTCCATTCCTTCTGCTGGTGCATTTCTTATATGCATTGGTACTTCGCCAGTATCTTTATTTACAACATCTTCCAAAGCTTGATTTATTGCTAAATAGCTAGCATTAGACTTTTTAGAAGTTGCAACATATACTGCCGCTTCTGCAAGTATTATTCTTGCTTCTGGCATGCCAACCATGTGCACAGCCTCCATAGCACTCGTTGCAAGTATTAATGCATTAGGATTTGCCATTCCTACATCTTCTGATGCAGCAATTACAATTCTTCTTGCTAAAAACATTGGGTCTTCTCCTCCATTTAATGCTCTTGCCAAATAAAAAATTGCAGCATCTGGGTCACTACCTCTCATAGATTTTATAAAAGCACTAATGTTATCATAATGGCTATCTCCTTTTTTATCAAAGATTGCTTTTCTATTTTGAACACTTTCTTTTGCAATCTCATCAGTTATTGTAATGTATCCGTCTGATCCAATATTAGTTGTTAATACAGCTACTTCGAGTCCATTTAGAGCAGTTCTAACATCTCCATTTGCTGTTTCTGCAATTTTTCTTAAAGTTTCATCTGAAATTTTTATTTTATATTCTCCGAGTCCTTCTTTTTTCTCCAATGCATTTTTTAAAATAGTATAAATATTTTCTACTGTTAATGGTTGCAAACGAAATACCATAGACCTCGATATTAAAGCCTTATTTACTTCAAAATAAGGATTCTCCGTTGTTGCTCCAATTAAGATTACAGTTCCATTTTCTACAAATGGAAGCAATGCATCTTGTTGCAATTTGTTAAATCTATGAATTTCATCTATAAATAATATGCATCTTCCAGATGGGTTTAAAAAAGGATTTTTAGCTTCCTCTATTGCATTTTTAATGTCTCCAACTCCTGCAGTTACAGCATTTAATTTTGTAAATTTATATTTAGTAGTATTACTTATAACCCTTGCCAGAGACGTTTTTCCGCATCCAGGAGGTCCCCATAATATAATGCTAGATAGTCTATCTGCCTTTATTGTTCTATATAAAATTTTATCTTGTCCTAAAATTTCTTCTTGTCCCACATAATCTTCCAGCGTTTTAGGACTCATTCTATATGCTAATGGTTCGTTTGCATTCATTCTTTGCTCCTTTTTGCATAATAGGTTTTTACATTATTGCACTATTTTTTTACTTATGCCATCAAATAATGAACATAACCGTTGTTTTTACAATTACTTTATGTTCTACTATTCTTTTCGCCCAAAAAGGGGCGTCCCTATTGGGCGATCGCTAAATATTGTAGTGCTTCTTTAATTCTTTCTTCCAAACTTTCTGATTTTATCTTTGGTAGTATTTTGTTTATTTCATATCTTCTGTATCCTAATACTTGTAAAGCTTGTATCACTTCTTCAAATTCTTCTTGTTTATTTTCTTCTTTTTCTAATTCACTTGTTTCGGCTCCAATAGCTTCTTCTGTTTTTATCTTATCTTTTAATTCTAGTATTATTCTTTGTGCCGTTTTAGGCCCTATTC
>CAKOZB010000090.1 GCA_934131055.1 uncultured Clostridia bacterium
CCCTTGTTGGGAGCCTCAGTTTGTGCTATATAAGGGAAAATATTATGTAAATATTTATTAAAATTTGAAAGGATTCATTGAAAATTGTAATTATAAATGATATAATATAAGAAGTTCGAATACACACACAGTTCTGAAACATACTATTTTCAGAACGCAATTTGCAAAGGAGTTATATACAAATGAAAAAAGTATTCGTTTTGAGGACGGAAGCTTTGTTGGCATCTAAGGATCCGACTTTGAGATTTGGCGACGACAATACTATTGTTGTGCCTATGGCAATTCTCCAGAACCTTTATCGGTACAAGGGTGTGCCGGAAAAGATGAGCATGGCAAGTAGGTTCGTAGAGTATATCGACAGCCTTCCCCAGAATGATTTGCTTTCCGAGGAAGGCTTCAAGCAGGAAAACGGTAGTTACCTGCGCATTGTGGATAATGGACCTATTGAGCAGGAAATTGCAAACTTGGCAGATTTTTCGCGGCTTGACCATAGAGTTTTCCAGGTTTGTAAGGATTTGAAGAAAAAGAGCAAAAAGGTTATCTTGATTTCTAGAAATCCGAATATCCGTCTGAAGGGCAATCAGCTTGGAATTGATACTGAGCTGTTTAAAGACGAGATTTTCCCTAAACCTTGTGATCAATATAAGGGGATAGTCGAAGTTTTCATGCCTGGGAGCTCACTGGAAAAAATGTTCACCGATGAAAGAGGAGTTCCTGTAGAGGAAGTGTACCAGTATGAAAATTTCGACTGGATTGAAAACGAGTTCGTCGAGATTGTCAGTGACACTTCTAAGGCCATAGGACGTTATACCAATGGACGAATTGTTCGCCTTAAGTATGACAAGAGCATCCCGGGAGGACATAAGGCTCTCAATGTAGAGCAGGTTGTATTCTGGGAATCCTTGCTTATGCCGCCTGATATAGCACCATTGGTTGTTACGAAAGGTGTTGCAGGTACCGGAAAAACCTATTGTTCTTTGGCAATGGCATTGAATGCGATTGAAAAGAAAGGGGACA
This sequence comes from uncultured Clostridia bacterium, assembly GCA_934131055.1. GTDB lineage: Bacteria > Bacillota > Clostridia > TANB77 > CAG-508 > CAG-245. Next base: position 1,018 of record CAKOZB010000090.1, read on the forward strand.
AGAAAAAGCAGACATATAAGCAGATTATTGTTGCAACTCCCACTGTCACGGTGGCAAACGAAGAACTGGGCTTTTTGCCTGGTGAAATCGACGATAAGGTGGGCCCGTATCTCGGCGGTATTGTTGATAATTTGAAGGAGATTCTCAGACCGAAATTTCCGGATTTCACAAATGCTGAGCTGAAGAAGAAGGCAATGGAATTCTTCGAGAGAGGAGACATCGAAATTCAGCCGATTGGATTCCTGCGTGGTCGCACAATTCCGAACACGGTGTTTATCATCGATGAAACGCAGAATATAAAGCCGTGCGATATCAAGGACATTGTTACGCGTTCTGCCGAAGGTTCGAAGTTCATCTTCTTGGGAGACGCTGACCAGGTTAACAATCCCGCGCTTAATTCGCGCTACAACGGTTTGGTGTACCTGAGTGAAAAGATGAAAGGCAACCCGCATACCTTCCAGATTACGCTTAACAGCAAGAAGTCTGTTAGAAGCAAGTTGGCACAGGAGGCACTTGACATTCTCTAATAGACAGGAGAAGAGAAAAAATTAAAAAAGTAGAAAGTACAAGATTTTATTCTGGAAATCTGCTAAACTCCATAGCAAAGAAACAGGAGGCGAAATTTTCGCCTCCTGTTTTCCTATGATATTGAAAAATGTTTTAAACATAGAGAAGAAGCTCTTTTTAGAATAATTTTTTTGCCCTAAATGCTTGTATTTTTGGGCTGTTTGTTATAAAATATTGTCAATATTATGTTAAAAAGATAAGGAGAAAAATTTGAATAAAAAATGGGAATTAAACGAAGCAAATGATGCACTGATTAACAAGATATCAGAAGAATTTAACGTAAGTAAATTGGTTGCAAATATTATTGCAAATAAAGGATTAACAAACAGTGATGAAATAGAAGTTTTTTTGCACCCAAGAAGGACAGATTTTCATGATCCGTTCATGATGCCAGACATGGAGAAGGCTGTAGATAGAGTAGTTAAAGCAATTGAGACTCACGAGAAGGTTGCAATTTATGGAGATTATGATGTTGATGGAATTACGAGTAGCACTGTTTTGAAGAGATTTTTAGCTGAGAGAGGGCTTGAAACAGATGTGTATATTCCTAATAGATTGCATGAAGGGTATGGATTAAATGAGAATGCGATAAGAGAAATTGCAGATACTAAACATACATTGATTATAACGGTTGATTGTGGAATTACTGGAAACAAAGAGATTGAACTTGCAAAGTCATTTGGAATAGATACTGTTGTGACTGACCACCACGAACCAACCGAAACATTACCAGATGCGATTGCGGTGGTTGATTGTAAGAGAAAAGATAATGGGTATCCATTTAATGGATTAGCTGGTGTAGGAGTTGCATTTAAATTAACTCAGGCTATTTCGATGAGGCTGGGAGTAAGAGAAGAGGAATATTTAAAATACTTAGACTTAGTATGTGTTGGAACAATTTCTGATATTGTTCCACTTGTAGATGAAAATAGAACTATATCAAAATTAGGATTGAAACTAGTTAGACAGACACGAAATATTGGTTTAAAAGTATTATTAGATAGTATTGGTTATAAAAAAATAGATTCTATGGCAATATCTTTGGGAGTTGCTCCAAGAATAAATGCGTGTGGAAGAATGGGGCATGAAAAAGAAGCTTTGGAACTTTTTTTAACTGATAGCAAAGAAGAGGCTGAGAGAATAACACATAATTTAAATGAGTATAACCAAGAGCGCCAAGAGATTGAAAAGAGAATATTTAATGAAGCTCAGAAGATGATGGAAGACCCAGAACAGCAAAAACTTCCATGTATAGTATTAGGTGGAGAAAACTGGCACCATGGTGTTATAGGAATTGTTTCATCAAAAATTACAGAAATGTATTTTAAGCCAAGTGTGTTACTTTGCTACGAAGACGATTTAGCTCGTGGTTCTGGAAGAAGTATTCCTGGGTTTGACTTGCATGAGGCATTAGAAAAATGCAGTACGTACATCAAGCAATTTGGTGGACACAGCATGGCAATTGGAATTACAATAGAAAAAGATAATTTTAAAAAATTTAAACAAGAGTTTGAAGAATATGCTGAAAAATCTAATATTTCATCTATCGTTCCAGTAATTAAAATAGATGAAAAAGTACAATTACAAGATATTAGCATAAAAGATATAAAAGACTTAGAATTGCTAGAACCATTTGGAGAAGGAAATAAGATGCCATTGTTCCAGATTAGCAATTTAAAAATAACATCAATCAGAACACTTTCGGAAGGAAAACACTTGAAAGCAATGCTTCAAGACGAAAACAAATACATAGACACAATAGGATTTAATCTTGGAAATATATCTTCTGAATATGCGATAGGTTCAAAAGTAGATGTTGTAGGAAACTTAGAGATAAATAGTTATAAGGGAATGGAAAATATACAAATTAATCTAAAAGACATGAGACATAGCATAAGCTAAAGTCTTTTAGATGTAAAGGGAGATGGTAGTATGTCGGAAAACGTAAATCACACCATAGAAGAAGTATTAGAAAATGCAAAAAAATCTAATAGAAGAGCAGATTTAAAATTAATAAGAAGAGCATATGATTTTGCAAAATCTAAGCATGGAGAACAGTTGAGAAGGTCTGGAGAACCATACATAATCCATCCAGTTCAGGTTGCGTATATATTGTCTACACTTGGACTCGATGAGAGCACTATTTGTGCTGCTCTTTTGCATGATGTAATTGAAGATACAGATGTAACTTTGCAAGATTTGTCTAAGGAATTTTCACCAGAGATTGCAGAAATGGTTGATGGTGTTACAAAGCTTGGTAAATTAAATTATACGAGTGAACAAGAGCAACAAGTTGAAAACTACAGAAAAATGTTCTTGGCAATGGGAAAAGACATAAGGGTAATTCTTATTAAACTAGCTGATAGACTTCATAACATGAGAACATTAAAATATTTGGCCAGAGACCGTCAAATTGCAAATGCAAGGGAGACAATGGACTTGTATGCTCCACTTGCGAATAGACTTGGTATGTATTCTTTAAAATGGGAACTAGAAGATTTATCTTTTAAATACCTATACCCAGAGGAGTATAGAGAACTTGTTGAAGGAATAGACAAGAAGAGAGAAGAAAGACTGAAATTTATCGACCAGATTATGGACGAAATAAGAGTTCAATTAAAAAAACAAAAAATAGAAGCTGAAATAACGGGTAGAGCAAAGCATTTATATAGTATTTTTAGAAAAATGCAGAGAGACAATAAGACTCTGGACCAGATTTACGACTTATTCGCATTAAGAATTATTGTAAATTCTGTAAAGGATTGTTATGCGGCATTAGGTGTTGTGCATGAGCTTTATAACCCAATGCCAGGAAGATTTAAGGATTATATTTCTGTTCCAAAGCCTAACATGTATCAATCTTTACACACTACTTTGATAGGACCAAAAGGAACTCCATTCGAGGTACAGATTCGTACTTGGGATATGCATAGAATAGCCGAATATGGTATTGCCGCACACTGGGCCTACAAAGAGGCAAGCTTCATGGGAGGCAAGAAGGCAAATGTAGTAGTAAATCAAGATAAATTATCTTGGCTAAGAGAAACACTTGAATGGCAAAAAGACATGCAAGACCCACAAGAGTTCTTAAATACATTAAAAACTGAATTATTTGAAGATGAGGTTTATGTGTTTACTCCAAAGGGAAAAATTCAAGTATTACCAAGAGGAGCTACACCAATAGATTTTGCTTATAGTATTCACGAAGAAATAGGAAACCATATGACTGGCTGTAAGATAAACAGCAAGATGATGCCTATTGTAACAAAGTTAAAAAATGGTGATATTGTAGAGATTATTACATCAGATAAATCAAAAGGACCAAGTAGAGATTGGCTTAAATTTATAAAGAGTAGTACAGCAAAGACTAGAATACAACAATGGTTCAAGAAGAATGAAAGAGTAGAAAACATTGCAAGAGGAAAAGACTTTTTAGAAAAAGAAGTAAAGAAAATTGGAATGAGCTACCCAGAATTGTTTAGACCGGAGTTTGTTGAAGCTGCACTTGAAAGATACAAATATAATAGTGCAGATGACATGTTTGCAAGTGTTGGATTCGGAACAATTACAGCAAATAAAATAGTTTCAAGAGTACTTGAAGAATACAGAAAAGTTCATAAAGAAGAAAACATAGAAGAAAAAATAGAAGAACTTACAAAGGAAAAGACAAACAACAAACCATCAACAAGTGGTGTAATTGTAAAAGGAATAGACAACTGTCTAGTAAAACTATCAAAATGTTGTAACCCAGTACCAGGAGACGAAATTGTTGGATATATTACAAAAGGAAGAGGCGTATCTGTACATAGAAAAGACTGCAAGAACGTAAAAGACTTGGTATCTGAAGAAAACAGAATGATAGATGTTTCATGGTACACAGACAAACCATCGAGCTATAATGTTGATGTTGTAGTATTTTCAAATGATAGAGATGGATTGCTTGCAGACATAATTGCAACAATAACTGCAGAAAAAACACCTATAATGGCGGTATCATCAAAAG
>CAKOZB010000091.1 GCA_934131055.1 uncultured Clostridia bacterium
CTATTGCCCTTTTAAATGGTACTATATCTTCTTTTTCTAAATCTTCAATTTTAGCGTCTATCACTGGCAAGAAAAAATGAGAATCTTTTTTTGTCAGACCATGCCCAGGAAAATGTTTTATAACCGGAATCACTCCTCCATTAGCTAATTCTTTCATTATTTGTATTCCATTTTTGCTTACTTCTTCTGCATTTTTACCATAGCACCTGTCTCCAATAGCATGCCCATCCTCAAATCTCTGTATATCTAGCACAGGTGCATAATCCATATTAAAACCAGATTCTCTTAACATTTGTGCAGTTACCATTCCAGCTTGTTCTATTATTTCTATATTATTTTTTGAAACCAACTTTCCCGCACTCTTTATATTTTTTAACTCTCTAGGCATTCTATTCACTCTTCCGCCTTCTTGATCTATGCTTATAAATAGTGGAATATTGCCACTTTCGCGGTTTATCTTCTTAATCTCATTTATTATATTTATCATTTCTTCATATGTGTCATAGTTTTTTCTATAAAGAATTATTCCTCCAACTTTATATTCTTCAATCATTCTCTTTGTTTCATTTGTTATTTCTTTTCCCTGTATTTTTATAATCAACATTTGACCTATTTTTTCTCTTAATGTTAAATTCTTCATACTATCATCTCTTTTCTAATAAATTGTTCCTATATTGCATATATTATATCATCTGGAGGTAATTTATGAAATACTTTTACAATTTTTTGATTGGTATATTGATGGGATTCGGCGCTATTCTGCCTGGTGTCAGCAGTGGAGTATTTTGCGTTATATTTGGCATTTATGAAAAACTTGTTAATAGCATAATAAATTTTTTTAAGGATTTTAAGACAAATTTTCTTTTCTTATTTCCAATCGGACTCGGCGGAATAGTTGGCGTAGTATTGTTTGGAAATGTAATAAAATACTTTTTTTCCTTATATAAATTTCAGTCTTGCTATGCTTTTATTGGGCTCATTTTAGGAACCGTCCCCGCGTTGTTCAAACAAACCTCTACTAATAAATATGTTGAAATAAAAAATATAATTCCAATGATTATTTCTTTTTTATTTGGAATTGCTCTAATATTTATAGAAAAATCTTTAGGTTTAGGCACTACAAGTTCCGCTTCTTCAAGTTATTTATATTTAATACTTTCTGGTTTTTTAATGTCTGTTGGAATTGTAGTACCAGGAATTAGCAATACTGTAATTTTAATGTGTTTAGGAGTTTACACAACATACATAGATGCAGTTGCAACCATCGATTTCCACATTTTAATCCCAATGGGAATCGGACTTTTCTTTGGTTGTTTACTGTGGATACGAATTATAAAATACTTATTTGATAAACACCATCAGGCAACTTCATTATGTATTATCGGCTTCACTCTCGGTTCTGTTTTCGTGCTATTTCCCGGCTTTGCACATGGCATTTCCGGATTAATTTGCTATCCTATATTTCTTGTTAGCCTAATACTATCATATAAATTAGCCAATTTAGAAAATAAAGTAAGTACTTAAACTATAAACAGGCATAAAACATTAAAATTTTATGCCTGTTTCATTATTTTTTTCTTCTTAATATCCACCCTTTTTTCACTTCAAAAGGAATTTCTAATATTACTGTCTGTCCTTGTTTTCCTGGATTTACTGTACTTATCTCTTCGTTAGTTTCACTATCATATAATTTTTCTATTGCGAATGCCTGTGGTTTTATTTCATTTGGAATTATCAATTCCAATGTGTCACCAACACTTAATTTATTCTTTATTTCTATTAATACTCTTGAATTTGCTGGTTTATCTTCAAGAATTTTTCCTCCAAATTCGTAATCCGGATTATATTGTTTTCCTTCGTATTCTTGGAAATCTTTATTATTTCTGTCATTAAAATAGAAAGTTGTAAGTCCTCTAGTCTTTACTTTTTCAAGTTCTTTCAAATATTTTGTATAGTCATATCCTTCTGGATTTGCCATGTAATCGTCTATTGCGTTTCTATATACATTTACAACAGATGCTAAATAATATTCTGTTTTAAGTCTTCCTTCAATCTTTAGGCTATCAACACCCATTTCTATTATTTGTGGAATTTCTTTTATCAAGCACAAATCTTTTGATGATAATATGTATGTTCCATTTTCATCTGTTTCAACTGGCATTAGATTTCCCGGTTTATTCTTTTCTTCTAAATACATATTATATGCCCATCTACAGCTTTGTGAACAATCACCTAAGTTTGCTGACCTGCAAGATAAATATTCGCTTAAGAAACATCTTCCAGAATATGCCCAGCACAAAGCGCCGTGTATAAACATTTCAACTTCTAAATCTTCTGGCTTATTCTTCATTATCTCTTGAATTTGGTCTTTGCTTGTTTCTCTGCCTAGAATTACTCTTTTAGCTCCATTATCATACCAAAACTTTGCAGCATGATAGCTTACAACATTTGCCTGAGTACTTACATGTATTTCTATGTTTGGAGCAATCTCTCTAATCTTTTGAATAACTCCACCGTCAGAGGCAATTATTGCATCAACATGTACTTCATCTAGCATTTTTACTTGTTTTTCTATTTCTTCATAATTTGTGTCCCATGCATAAATATTTAGTGCTGCATACACTTTTTTTCCAATGCTGTGTGCATATTTTATTGTTTTTTCCAAGTCGTTATCGTCAACTTCCGCTCTACTTCTAAGTGAAAGTGAAGCAGTTCCGCAATATACAGCATCGGCTCCATACATAAATGCAACCTTAGCTTTTTCAAAAGACCCTGCTGGGGCCAATAATTCTGGTTTTTTCATTTCATAATCTCCTATTATTATTTCTTTATTCTATCATACTTGAGCTGTAACTATTTTTCAATTCTTTTCTTTGTAATTGCCAGTCCATCTCCAACTTCCAATATTTCAGTTTCAAGTTCTGGGTTTTCAGTAGTTTCCTTAATATACTGTCTTAAATGAGTAACCGCTGTACGTTGTTTGTGCTTATTGTAATCACTCATTACATAGCCTTTATACAAAATATTATCTGCAAAAATAATTCCATCATCTTTTAACATTCTTAATGCGTGCTCCAAGAAAAATGGATATTTTCCCTTAGCGGCATCTATAAACACAACATCATATTTATCATTCATAGTTGGAAGAATTTCGACAGCGTCTCCTTCATAGATGTTTATTTTCTCTTCTACTCCAACCTTTTTTATATTCTCTTTAGCTTCTGCAATTCTTTCTTCATCTCTTTCAATAGTGTCAATCTTTCCACCATCTTTTAAATATTCAGAAAAACACATTGCAGAATATCCAACAGCTGTACCAATTTCGAGTATTTTTTCTGGTCTTTTCTCTGTTAAATATTTATCTATAACTTCTAGTGTATCGTCCATTATTATTGGAATATGTCTTTCGAGTGCATATTCTTTTATTTTTAATAGTTCGTCTTTGTTCATTTTGCTTTTCCCTCTTATATATTATCTCAATTCTTATAAACTCGACATTAATTATAACACTAAATGCCCCATTTTAGCAAGTTTTTAAGGGAATTTAAACTTTTTATGTAAAACCGCATGTAGTAGAAAAACAGGCATCTCACGAATGCCTGTTTTTTTGCAATTTTCATTTGCGGTGTTCTTCCTTTTAATTTAGTGTAACATGTCCCGTAACAAACATAAGAAAAATTGTACTAATAAAATTGTAAAATTATCAAAAACTTACAAAAATATTATACTACATTTTCATTTTTTTGCAATAAATTTTTTATATTTTCCAGAAGAATCGTTCGACAAAATTTTCGCCCAAAAAGGGGCGTCCCTAATGGGCGAAAAATTGATTCTTCGAGTGAAATTGTTTTCTCTCAAAGAATCAATCTTTCTATCTTCTTGCAGCTTTTTCTCTGTCTTTGTTGTTTAGTATTACTTTTCTTAGTCTAATATTTTTTGGTGTTACTTCAACAAGTTCGTCTTCTGCAATGAATTCTATTGCTTTTTCTAGTGATAATTGAATTGGTGGAACTAATCTTAATGCATCATCAGATCCTGAAGCTCTTGTGTTTGTAAGGTGTTTTTCTTTACAAACGTTTATAGAAATGTCTTCGTTTCTAGAGTTTATACCAACTATCATTCCTTCATAAACTTCTACACCAGCTCCTATGAATAATTCTCCTCTTAATTGGGCATTGTATAATCCATAAGTGATTGATGTTCCTTGTTCGAATGCAACTAAAACTCCTCTTGTTCTTGCTTGAATGTCTCCCTTGTATGGTTCATAGCAATCGAATATTGAGTTCATTGTTCCAGTTCCCTTTGTATCTGTTAAGAATTCTGTTCTATAACCAATTAATCCACGTGCTGGAATCTTGAATTCTATTTTTGTATGTCCGGCTTCAGCTGGTTCCATGTTCTTCATTTCAGCTTTACGTCTTCCTAATTTTTCTATAACTGTTCCGATTGCATCGTCTGGTACATTTACAACTAAGTCTTCTATTGGCTCACATTTTACGCCATCAATTTCTTTGTAAATAACCTTTGGACGAGATACTAGAAGTTCGTATCCTTCTCTTCTCATTTCTTCTATTAATACAGATAAGTGTAATTCACCACGTCCGCAAACTTCGAAGCTATCTGGAGAAGCTGTTTCTTTAACACGTAAACTTACATTTCTTTCTAGCTCTTTGAATAATCTGTCTCTGATGTGTCTTGATGTAACAAATTCTCCTTCTTGTCCTGCAAAAGGTCCGTTGTTTACACTAAATGTCATAGAAACTGTTGGTTCATCTATGTTTACAAATGGTATTTTTTCTGGGTTTGCTAAATCACAAATTGTATCTCCAATGCTAATGTCTGGAATACCTGATATAGCAACTATATCTCCGGCATCAACTTCATCAACTTCAACTCTTTTTAATCCCATGTATGTGAATAATTTAGCAATTTTTCCTTGTGTATTTTTTTCTTGTTTACAAATTGAAACTGGCATTCCATTCTTTATTTTACCACGTTCGATTCTTCCGATTGCAATTCTTCCTAAATAATCATCATAATCGATATTAGATACTAACATTTGCATTGTTCCATCCATATCACATGTTGGAGGTTCAATCTTGTCAATTATTGTATCGAATATGCAAGTAATGTTGTCAGAATCATCTGATAAGTTCATCTTAGCAATTCCGTTTTTAGCTGATGCATAAATAACTGGGAAATCTAATTGTTCATCAGAAGCATTTAATTCTATGAATAATTCTATAACCTTGTCCAATGCTTTTTCAGGTTCTGCGCCTGGTCTATCTATTTTGTTTATTACAACTATTGGTTTTAAGTTAAGTGCTAGAGCTTTCTTTAAAACTTCTCTTGTTTGAGGCATTGGTCCTTCAAAAGCATCAACTAATAGTAAAACACCATCAACAGTTTTTAATACACGCTCAACTTCTCCACCGAAATCAGCATGTCCAGGAGTATCAACTATATTAATTTTTACTCCATTATAC
>CAKOZB010000092.1 GCA_934131055.1 uncultured Clostridia bacterium
AAAACTTTATTAAACAATCAGTAAATATTTTACCTATCATTTCTTAAATTATACAAAGCTTTTTTAAAACTTCCATCTAAAATTTTACTTAACTTTTCTATTATTTCTTTTGGGCTTTCCTTCATGCCTTCTTCTATCCAATTCTGAATTATTCCTACAAATGAATATCTATAAAATGTAGCTATAAAAGCTTTATCTTCGTCTTGTACTTTTATGCTTTCTTTTTCCGCTTCTTCATCAATTACATTTTTCAATAATTTATCAGTCTGTTCATATATAAATTTGTTTACATATTTTCTACTGATTGAATTATATGTATTTTTCACAAAGTCCTTATTATCTAACACATAATTAAAAATGCTAAGAAATCCTTCCTGCCACTTTTCATATGTATCTTTATCGTGAATAATTGGTTTAATAACCTCATTAGTATATATCCACTCTATCAAATCATATACATCTGCAAAATGATAATAAAAAGTTTGTCTCTTTACTCCACAGTCATCTGTTATATCCTTAATAGATATTTTTGTTAATTCTTTTTGAGACAGCAACTTCTTTAAAGATGTGGCTAATGCTCTTTTCGTAATTTCCGACATACTGTACCTCTTATCCTATAAAATCTAATATATCTTTATATACAAGATTGCTTTCTTTTTCATTTAATATTTCATGTCTCATTCCATCATATAGTTTATTCTGTATATTATTATAGCCTAGAGTTTTTAGAAAATCTTGGCTTTCTAGCCATTTCTCTTTATTCATTATAACAGGATCGTTGCTTCCAGCTATAAACAATATTGGTAAATTTTTATTATTTAATTTCCAGCCGTTTTTATCATAAATATCTATCATCAAACTAAATAAATTTTGAAAACCATTTGCTGTAAATATAAATCCACATAATTCATCTTTATCATATTTGTTTACAGTGTCTTCATTATCACAAATCCATGAATTTTCAGATTTTTCTTTCTTAGAACTATAGCTTCCAAAAGCAAGCTTTTGTATGAATTTACTTCTATATTTTTCTCCTTTTAACTTTTCTACAAGTTTTGCAACATTTAATCCTACCTTTGCATATTTGTTTCTACTTGGCGAACCACAAACAATTAACTTATCTATCTCGTCATCATATTTTTTTATATATTTCCTAACTACCATTGAACCCATACTGTGCCCAAATAGCACAAGAGGTTTGTTTGGATATTGTTCCTTCATTAGCTTTGTTATTTGATGCAAATCTTCTACTATATATTCAGCACTATTATCATAAAAATAGCCCAAATCATCATTGTTTTTTACACTTTTTCCATGTCCTCTATGGTCATTTATAACCGTAACATATCCATTCTGCGCTAGATATTCCATAAACTTATAATAACGTTCTTTATGTTCTGCCATACCATGTGATATTTGAAAAATTCCTTTTATTTCGTTCTCGGGTTCAAACACAGTTACATCTAAATTTAAACCATCACACTCAGATTTTACAGTAAACATTTTCTTATTCACTTATCATTTCTCCTTTCCAACAGTCAACTAAAATTATATATTGTTTATATCATATAAAACGCTAATTTAAAAGCTTTATAATATAATTTCTATTATATCTTCCATTTTTATTACTTTACCATCATTCAATGTGATAATGTTTTTTATATCATCAATCTTTTTTACTAATCCTGTTGTTGTTTCGTATTTTCCTCCTTGCTTTTTAACGTCTTTCACAAAAAAAGTTATTGATATTTGTTGGCTGGGATTTTGTTTAATATAACTTAGTTTTTTATTTATATCGTTTCGTATTTCATCTGTTACTTCTATTTGGTTTTCTGTTACTCTAGCCACTTCACTTACTTCATCTTCATATCCTGTTACAGCAGAAAATGGAGCAAACTGTGCAGACCTTGTTTCCAGACTCATACGTGGATGTGTTTTTGAAACATGGTGCTCCAAGTTTATTATGTCATCATATTTATGTTCAATTCTCATGGTACTATACCTCCGCTTTACTTTTCTCTATTCCTGATGTCCTCCAATCTGCCCATTTCTCTGTATTGTTGTAGCATCTTCTTCTAAGTCCATTCCTTTTATTATTGCATTTTTACCGAATTTATTCTTTAAATCTATAATTGTACTCTGAATTCTTCTTTCTTTTTCTAATTTTACTTTTTCCTCTTTTTCTTTCTCTGCTAACTTTCCATAATTAGTAAATAAATTTACCTGTTCATATTTATTTTCTTGTTCTAATTCTTTTTCATCTGTCAAATTTCCAACAGTCAAATATATCTTTCTTATTAACAAATTTCTATTTATTATTTCATCATACAAATGAACAAATCCTTCACTAATTATTCTTGTAGAATATGTTTTTTTATCTAGTCTAAATGTTCCATGTGCTGGTTTTGGAACTTTTCTTCCATATCTGTCTTCTTTTATCTCTCCATTATAATTCTTACTGAATTTTGCATTTTTTAAATTTTCTACATCATACTCTACCGTAAGAACCAACATGTCTGTAACAAAATGTTTCTGCACCATGTCTAAGACAATTTCATTTGCCATTTCCTTTATTATAAGTCTGGACTGCTCATAATTGTATGGGCAATGAAGCACCTGACCAGAACACAAGCTTCTATTTGCTGGCTTACATTCTTTAATACTCTTTATAGTAGCACATTCCCAACCCCAACTATGGTCAATTAATAATTCGGCATTTACTCCGAATAATTTATATAATAATTCTTCATTGTCTACTGAACATCTTGCTACGTCTCCCATTGTAAACATTCTGTATTTTTCTAATCTTTTTGCATAGCCTTTACCTACTCTCCAAAAATCTGTAATTGGTCTATGGTTCCATAACTTTTCTCTAAAACTTTTTTCATCTAGTTCTGCAATTCTAACTCCATATTTATCAGGGTCAACGTGTTTTGCCATAACATCCATTGCAACCTTACACAAGAAGAGATTAGTTCCTATTCCAGCAGTTGCAGTAATCCCAGTAGTTTCGTATACATCATGTATTATTTTCGTAACAAGCTCTCTAGGAGTAAGCTTATACGTATTTAAATAACTAGTTAAATCGCAAAATATTTCATCTATAGAATATGGAAATATGTCTTCTGAAGAAACATATTTTAAATATATGTTATAAATTTTGGCACTGTACTCCATATATGATGTCATGTGTGGTGGTGCAATTATGTAGTCTAATTCTAGGTTTTTATTTTGCTTTAATTCTATATCGTCATAAGATTTTCCTGTAAAAATATTTTGAAAAGCCCACCTTTTCCTATCATTATTTATATTTTTTACTTTTTGCATAACTTCAAAAAGCCTCGCTCTACCAGGCAATCCATATGCCTTTAAACTTGGCGAAATAGCTAAGCATATTGTCTTTTCAGTTCTTGTATTATCTGCCACCACCAAATTTGTTGTAAGTGGATCTAGATTTCTTTTTCTGCATTCTACCGATGCAAAGAAAGATTTTAAATCTATTGCAGCATATATCCTTTCCATAAATAACCTTCTCTCTTTATTTTCAACTCTATTATTCTAACAAAAAGTATATCATATTTTTGACTGTTTGTAAACATATGTTCGTTATTTTTTTATGTCTTATTATGTCGAATTATTGTTCTTTTTGTGATACGATTATCCTATTTTTTAGCGTTTTTTCGTTGTTTTTAATTGGTAAAATATGGTATAGTTTGTCATATTATGGTAGATTCTGTAATAGACGATTATCTATTACAAAAATTTCCACTCAATTAAGGAGGATTATCATGAAAATCACAGAAAAAACTCGCAAATTCATTCGGTCTATCGCACTTATAGTATTACCCATCACGCTCATACTATCACTTTCTTCTGTAATTTTGAAGGTGTACACTCAATATACAGAAGATAAACTTTTTAAAGAATTGTCCGAAAACATTTCTGTTGTAGAGAAAGTACACGATGAACATTCCATTGATAGCTCTGTATCAAGTACAAATTCCGAGAACGTAACCCCTGCCATTTTATCAGAGTATTCTGAATTGCACAACGAAAATCCAGATTTATATGGTTGGCTTCAAATTAATGATACAGTTATAGACTATCCGGTAATGTACTCTCCATATGACCCTCAGCTGTATTTGTACAAGAATTTTTATAAGGAAGATTCGAAATCTGGTACTCCTTTTATTCTAACACCCAGCAGTACAAATACCATTATATATGGGCATAATATGAAGAACGCATCAATGTTTAGCTCTTTATTAAAATATAAAGATATTGAATTTTGGAAAACTCATCGATATATTACATTCAATACTTTAACATCTAAAGGAATTTACGAAATTTCCATTGTAGCAAACGAAATAGTTTATTATGATGAATCAAAAATACCTGATGGTGCATATCTTTTTTATAAACATTCTAACTTGGATAGCAAAGGAGATTTTGATGAGTACGTAAATGAATTAAAAAAAAATTCGTATTTTGATAGTAACATTTCATTGGATTATGGAGATGAATTGCTTACATTAGTAACATGTGATTATGTTCAAGAAAATTCTAGATTAGTTGTAGTAGCTAAAAAAATTAATTAATTTTTTATTATTGAAAGAACCCAGTTCATATGAACTGGGTTTAGTTTGTATTATGACTCTATATTATTAGAGTTATAAGAATTTTATAAGTTACTTAGATTTGTTCTTCTTAGTAAATGCCAATGTGCCAATGCCTGCGATAGAAATCAGTAGCAACACAACATCAGCATTGCTAGAAGCATTGCCAGTCTTCGGAACTTCCGGATTAAACACCGGCGCCGTGGTAGGAGTCTTAGGAGAATCAATATTCTCAATCGTATCTTCAGTAGATACTTCAGGCTCAGGTTCAATCGTAATCTCAGGCTTGGGATCGGGATCGAGAGTAGGTTCTGGAGTAGCCTCCGGTTCAAAGTCAGGTTTAGGACTCGGCTCAGGATTAGGATTAGGGTCAGGGTCAGGGTTTGGATCCGGATCTGGATTGGGTACAACCTCAATAATCTTGTTACACACGCTAATTGTCGTGTTTTCTTTAGACACGATATTAAACATGATATCTTCCTTACTGAGTTCATAACCATCGGGAGCCTTGAGTTCCTTCAGATAGTACTGATAGTCAGGTACCAGGTATCTAACTTTGCAAGAACCATCTTCAGTAATCAAAGCTGCTGCCTTTGACTCATCAGTGGTAAAATAACCATCACCATTTTCATCGATGGCATAATAATAGGTTACCTTTTCCTCATTATCGTCCACAGTTTCAACCTTGTAGTAGTAAAGCTGGAATGTCGCCGGCTCCTTAATAAGGTTGCCATTAGAATCCACCTTATTAATGGTAACATCTCCAT
>CAKOZB010000093.1 GCA_934131055.1 uncultured Clostridia bacterium
GTTTTGTTTCACGTGTGTAAACATATTGTCGTTGCTTTGATTATATAATTATTTAAATTATACAAATTTTATATGAAGGAGTTTTTCAATGAATAATTTTAGCAAATATGAGGATAATTTAAATCTAATTGGACCTATACTAAAAGATAAAAGAATTGAAAAAGGACTTTCACTAGAAAAATTTTCTTCTAAACTTCTTTTACTTGGCGTAAACATCCCTGTTACTAGCCTTTACAGAATAGAAAACAACCAAAGAACAGTACGAGACTATGAAATTTGTGCAATATCTGTAGTGCTTGGTGTAGATGTAAACGAATTGTTAGGTCCTATTACTGAAAGATTTAAAGTATCGTAAAATTTTAAAAGAGGTAGCTTTTGCTACCTCAAAACCATTTAATATAGATATTTTAAGTTTTATAAATAAAATAGGGTTCTTATTTATTTTCTGGCATAATAATTCCATTATGATATGTACATCTGTCTTATAATATCACCTCCGAGCATATATTCTTATAAATTTCTATTTCTTTTTCCTGGAGCTTGGCTTATATAGAAAATTAAATTATCTTTGGTTAAAAATCTCTTACATTTTAAAAGTTTTTTCTAAGTTTATATCAAAATAATTCTATTTACCTTTAGTTATGGGGGATCAAACTTAATAGTAAATTCATTAGTTTTTCTTCATTTTTTCTTATGGGATATTTTTAGACACAAAATAATAGCTTTGTATTAGATTAGAGAACCTCTAATAAAATTTTAAATATCGATATTTTTTGAAGCTTGTCTGCTTCGAGTAAAAATTAATGTTTTATAAAACTAAATATATAATAGCATGAAAACGCTTGTATATCAAGCGTTTTCGTACTTCTTTTTATTCTATAATTTTATATATTTCAATTATATATCTATATATTCCTCACATTTCGACTATATCTCATGGTCATTTCCATAATCTTTGAACTCTCTACTATTTAATTGTTCTATTTTTTCACTAATTTTCTTCTTTTTTTCATCCGTATTATCCTAATTATTCTTTTGGCTTTTATTATTATTATTTAAAGTCATTTATTGTAAATATTTTACTATACTATTATCCTTACAAAAGCCCTACTATTGGCTATACAACCAATAGTCAAGCGTTTTATAAAGAGAATATAATGGCATTATCATATTATTTAGGAGATTAAAATGGTACAAGTACAAATTGAAAATGGCACTTATTCTTTTAAACTTGGTGATATTTTAAGAGAACGTGGTATTAGTATTAATAAACTTATGCGTGATACTAATACTGATTTTAAAGTTCTAAAAAGATTAATTAATGGTGATTCTGCAAGAATTGATATAGGTGTTTTAGCGCGTTTATGCAATTATTTAAATTGCTCAATTTCAGATATTGTT
The DNA here is from genome assembly GCA_934131055.1 of uncultured Clostridia bacterium. Classification (GTDB taxonomy): domain Bacteria; phylum Bacillota; class Clostridia; order TANB77; family CAG-508; genus CAG-245. The sequence goes on from CAKOZB010000093.1 coordinate 1,402, forward strand.
GAATATAATCCTCCAGCTCAAAAGGAGGCTTAAATTACTGACATACATTCTAGTCTTGACATACTTTACATAATTTTGTATAATATAAATACCGATTAAAACACATTTATATGAGGTATTTAATATGTTGTATTGCTTTAGACCGTCCGACAAATTTTTTCTGGATCTTTGCGAGACTACTGACCTCGCTGGTTTGCTTGATACTTTTTTAAGCTATCACAAAGAAGGCCTTAAAACTCGGTTCAGTGAAACTCTTGCAAAAGCTAAGGAAACTGCAAAAGGGCCTAAGGCTCTTGCCATTGTCGATGATATGTCTTCCAACGACTATCATTTTGAAGAGTTTTTCGAAACAGTTGGCGATGCAGTAAAAGTGCATTACTACAGAAGTTTTCTGAAACTTCAAAACCAGAAAGGGCCAACAACATATGCTGCCGCACGCAGTTATGCAGAAAAGATGTGCCATGATCCCAGCAACCCGCAATATACGGGTGAATTAAATCAAATTGTTACAACGTGTTGCGATGCGATTTTAGAGACCTTCGATTCCATTGCTGAATAATTTCTCTGCGTGCAAACGTGGCACCCCGCCCGGGGTGCCCTCTTTTATTTTACTAATTAATATACTTTCGTAAGGCTTGAAATTTCCCGCTTTTTAGATTATAATATTATAAAATTTAAGGAGAAAAATTATGGATAGAATTGCAATTATTTCAGATGTTCACGCAAATATTACCGCACTAAACGCTGTTTTAGACGATATACATTCTAGAGGAATTTCTAGAATTTTTTGTCTTGGAGACAGTGTTACTAAGTGTTGTAATCCAGATTTAGTTATAGACAAGCTTAGGGAAAACTGTGAAGTTGTTTTAAGAGGTAATTGTGATGAATCCATTTCCTCGCCTAATGCTAAGCTTAAGAGTTTTTGGTCTAGAGTGAAAATTGGAGAAGAGCGTGCAAATTATTTGCATAATTTACCTGTTATGACAGAGTTCTATATGAGTGGTAGATTGGTGCGTTTGTTTCATGCTTCGCCTTTTAGTACTTCTCATATTTATAATCCAATGTATTCTAATCAAAACACTCTAAGAGAAGTTATTGAGCTAAGTTCTCCTATGCAATTGTTTGAGAATACAGAATTTTTAGGCAAAACCCAAAACGATCCTATTCCAGATGTTATAGGATATGGTCACATTCATACTCCTAATGTTTTTAGATATAAAAACAAGACTATTTTCAATACTGGAAGCGTTGGTATGCCAATAGAAATGGCAAACGACAACAATTTACAAAATGCAGACAATCGCTTTTCTACTATTGCTTCATATATTATACTAGAAGGTATATATGGCTCTAAAGAATTATCAACTTTTTCTATTAATTTAGTTCGTGTACCTTTTGATATAGAAAAAGAGATTGAGTATTTAGAAAATTCGGATATGCCTGGAAAAGATAAAATTATTAAAAGTTTACGAACTGCAAGTTCTAATTAAAATTTAATAAATGAGGTGTTTTATGGATACAGAACCGCATGATATTATGCAAATTTTGAAAGAATTTAATCAAGAGTATGTTCTTAGTTTTTGGAATGATTTAACTGATGAAGAAAAAAACATTCTAGCAAACCAAGTGTGTTCTATTGATTTTGCAAAAATGAATATGTTGTATTATAACTCAACTTTAGATGATTCTATTTCATATGATAGAATTTCGCCAATTCCATACATTGATAGGCTTAATTTAACTAAAGATGAATTAAAACATTATTCTGATATTGGTAATTCGGTTATTAATAGTGGAAAACTCGCTATAATTACATTGGCTGGAGGGCAAGGAACAAGGCTTGGTTACAAAGGGCCTAAAGGCTCATACGAAATTGATGTTCCACCAAAGAAGTCTTTATTCGAATTTGCCTGTGATAATTTAAAGAAATTATTGAATGAAACTGGAACAGCCTTAAATTGGTACATAATGACTAGCCCTGCTAATGATGTTGCTACAAAAGAATATTTTGAAGTTAAAAATTATTTTGGCTACCCAAAAGAGAAAGTTAAGTTCTTTATGCAAAGTACACTTCCTCTTATAGATGTAAAAACAAAGGTCATTTTAGAAACACCTTATTCAATAACTACTGGCTCTAATGGCAACGGAGATGTATTTAAATCTCTTGCTAATGCTGGATTTATGGAAAAAATGGAAGCAGAAAATATTGAATGGATATTCGTTGGTGGAATAGATAACATCTTATTAAAGATAATTGACCCACTATTTTTAGGACTAACTATTGCAAATGGTTGTGAAATTGCAAGTAAATCAATTAGAAAAACGGATTTATCTTCTAAAGAATGGGTATTTGCAAATGTTGACTCACACCCTAGCATAATAGACCCAAAAAATATTCCAGAAGAAGAACAATCAAAATATACTCAGAAAAATATCTTGGCACATTTATTTTCGATGAATGCTCTAAAGAAATTATCAACTGCAGACTTGCCTTACCACAGGGCATTTAAGAAATGCGACTTTATCAACTCAGAAGGCATGAAGGAAGTTCCATTAAAGCCTAACGCGTTCAAATTTGAGAAATTTATATTTGATGCATTTGCTTTATTTGATAAAATATTGCTATTGGAAGTAAATCCGAGTGAAGAATTTGCCCCAATTAAATCATTTACGGGAAACGAAACTCCAGAGACTGCATTAGAGCTGTATAAAAAATATAATCACATGTAACAAAATTTATAATACAGAATATTATATAATACCATTTAAACAATGGTATTATATTTTTGTCTTGGAATATAATTTACTTAGAAGCTAAGCCTCTAAGTAAAACAGGAAAGGATGAATTTAATATGTCTGAAATGAATTTTAATGATATGATGAATATGATATCTAAGATGGATAAGAAAGAGCTTGAGGAGAAAATGAATCAAGTTTCTAAAATGCTTGGAAATAAGAGCCCTGAAGAAATATTGAAACAAATGAATAACAAAAATAATTAATTTTATTGGAAGGACTGAATTTTTATGGCAGATATGGCTGATATGTTAAAAAGTTTTTCTTCTATGATGGAAGGAAAACAAATTCCAGATAATATAAAAGAAATGCTTAATTCATTACAGAATAACTCTGCTCAAAATGGTGCTAATGTAGGAAATAATACCACTGCAAATACAACTGATTCTAATAAGAATTCATATGTAAATCAGGTTAATTCTTCTGAAGCTGTTAATTCAGAGCAATCTAGTAACCGTAGCTCTAACAACGATTTTGAGCAATCAATGCCTAACATAGATATTAACACTATGATGAAAATGCAAAAAATAATTAGTGCCATGAACAGTCCTTCTAACAATTCTGGTGTAAATTTGCTTCGTTCGCTGAAACCATATTTAAAGCCTAGCAGGCAAGCAAAGGTCGATGAATACATTCAATTATTTAACATGGAAAAGGTTTTCGAATTAATGAGGCAATCTGGTGGTGATAAGAATGGTAGCTAATTATCCATACTTTGGACTTCCAAATTACATGCGTTATATGAATCCAAATGCTTATAAGAATATGCAACAGCAAAAGCAAGAATACATAAAAAGTAATAGTCGAGCTCAACCACAAAATAGAAATCCATATTATTCCACCCCATATACGCAAAGTAATAGACAGAATTCACAAGCGTCAATGAATTCTAGTAATAACCTAAATTATCGACCTTCAGCATACAATATACACTCAAAAACAGGTCCTAAACCAATAAATAATGATTATAATTCAGTCAAAAGCAAATCTTCATCATACAAAAACAATATTACTAAACCCAAAAAAGAAAAAACTAAACAACAAGAGTCGCCTCCATTATTCAGCTTTTTCGGAATTAATTTATATTTTGATGATGTACTTATTTTATGTATTTTGTTCTT
>CAKOZB010000094.1 GCA_934131055.1 uncultured Clostridia bacterium
TATATAAAAAAGTGATATAAACCTTGAAATAACAGGGGTGTGACTAAATTAAAAATTAAATTAGTTTACACTACCTATTATACGAGGAGGAGAACAATATGAAAAATAATAAGGGTATAACCCTAGTTGCGTTAGTCGTTACAATAGTTGTCCTGCTAATCCTTGCAGGAGTAAGTATTAACTTAGTGCTAGGCAATAACGGAATAATAGCGAAAGCACAAGAGGCTAAAACCAAACAAGCAGAAGCAAGTGAAAACGATTTAAAAGGAATGAATGGTTTAATAGAGCAAATGGAAAGCACATTAAATGGAGGCTCAAGCGATAACAAAGAAGATGACGGATTGGGAAAATTAGTAAATGACATGGGAACTTTACCAGAAGATACAACACCATATTTTCCAAGTAGTGATTTTAAAAGAAGAGAAAAAACAAATACAGAAAATGGACTTGTGATAGAAGATACTGAAGGAAATGAATATGTGTGGGTAGTAGTACCAAAGAGCTTGTACAATAATACAAACTATAATTCAAATAATTTAAAAAAGCCTTCATCAAGTACAGATTATGCAAATATAGAATATTGTTTGCAGCAGTACACAGCAACATATAGAGAAGACACAGATTTTTCAGATGTATATTATGCTGATGACAAAAATGTAGGTTGGTTTGCAGATGCAACAGCATATAATAATTTAAAGAACAGTATGTTAAAAAGTGTATATGAAAATGGAGGATTTTATGTAGGGAGATACGAAGCTGGAATGGGAACTTATAGAACAAGTAAATCAGCAACAAATTTAGACGGAAAATATACAATAGAAGGAATGCCAGTACCAGTATCAAAAGCAGATGCATATCCATACACATATGTAACAAGAACACAAGCACAAAATTTAGCAAGTAATGTAAATTCAGGAACAAAAACAAGTAGTTTAATGTTTGGAGTGCAATGGGATTTAGTGCTAGCATTTATGCACAATAAAGGAAATATAGCGGATAGTACATTAACATCAAATAGTACAACAATAGGAAACTATAATGATAATTTATGGACAATAAAAAATGCAAAAGCACAATATTCAACAGATGACGGAGATACATTTACAGCATGTTCAAATCCATTCAAAAAAGAATCAAGTTCAAGTATATTATTAACAACAGGAGCAGATAGTAGTTTTTCAGTACAAAATATATATGATATAGCTGGAAATGTAAGGGAGTGGACTTTAGAAAAAACCTCCTACACCAGCGATCCGTGTGCTAGCAGGGGTGGCTCTTACGTCTATACAGGTTCTCACCTCCCTGCCTCTAATCGCTTCAGCTATAGTACAGACAGCAGCAACAACAACATAGGTTTCCGTGTTTCACTTTTCTAGGAAAAGCTTGAACGCTAGAAATTTGAAAAAATGATAACAGAAAGCTATAAGAAGGCTCATGCCTCGCATAGCGAATGGAATACGCTATGTGGAAAATTTTAAATGTCACCCATGAACGTGATTTTTTTCCCCATATTTTATAGTAGGATAAGATCTATAAAATATGAGGGAGAATTTTTTTGTACAGAATATATAGCGTAAGCACTCAATAAAACATGCAAACTGAAAAAGAAGTGGAAGAAACATTATCTAAGTAATAGAAAAAATAAATAACGTGAAACAAAGAAAATTAACAAATCTATTGAAAAAACATAAAAAAATTGCTACAATATTACAAGAAAAACATGTGGCAGAAGTAAAGATATAATTTTGATGCATGTCAAGATTATATCTTTTAGATTTTGCGTGGAAAGGAGATTAATTTTATGGAGAAGAAAACATTTTATATTACAACACCAATTTATTATCCAAGTGGCAAATTCCATTTAGGAACAGCGTACACAACGGTGCTTGCAGATACAATAAAAAAATATAAACAGCAAAGAGGATATGATGCACGAATGCTTACTGGCCTTGATGAGCATGGCCAAAAGGTCGAACAGGTTGCTGTTAAAAGAGGATTAACTCCACAACAACATGTTGATGAGATTGCAAAACAAGCAAAAGATTTGTGGAAATTGATGGACGTTCAATATGATGATTTTATTAGAACGACTGAGGAAAGACATACAAAAATTGTAGAGAAGATTTTTGATAGATTCATGGAGCAAGGCGATATTTACAAAGGTGAATATGAGGGCTGGTATTGTATGCCATGTGAAACATATTTTACAGAGACACAATTAGTTGATGGAAAGTGCCCAGATTGCGGAAGAGAAGTTAAGAAAATGAAGGAAGAATCTTACTTCTTTAATATGAAAAAATATCAAAAGAGATTGGAAGAGTTCTATGAGCAAAATCCAGATTTTATAAAGCCAGAGTCTAGAAAGAACGAGTTATTCAATAACTTTATAAAGCCAGGACTAGAAGACTTATGTGTTACAAGAACAACATTTGACTGGGGAATAAAAGTACCAAAGGATCCAAAGCATGTAATTTATGTTTGGTTAGATGCACTAACAAACTACATAACAGCGTTAGGATATATGTCTGATGACGATATGTTATTTAAAAAATACTGGCCAGCAGACTTGCAAATAGTTGGAAAAGATATAATAAGATTCCATGGAATTTATTGGCCAATTTTCTTAATGGCACTTGGACTACCAACACCAAAGAAATTATATGCACATGGTTTCTTAATGATGAAAGACGGAAAAATGTCTAAGTCAAAGGGAAATGTTGTATATCCAGAAATGCTTGTAGAAAGATATGGCTTAGATGCAACAAGATACTTCTTGTTAAAAGAATTCCCTTATGGTCAAGATGCGATATTTACACCAGAGGACTTCGTAAATAAGTATAATTTCGACTTATGTAACGATTTAGGAAACTTACTAAACAGAACTATTGGAATGGTTAACAAATATTTTGGTGGAAATGTGCCAAACTATAAAGGAAGAATAAACGATGTTGATGTGGATTTAGAAGATACTGTAGCAAGCAAAATTACAGAATACGAAAACAACATGGAAGACTTACATTTTTCAAATGCAATAGAGTCAATATGGGGAATAATCTCTAGAGCAAATAAATACATAGACGAAACAGCTCCATGGACTCTTGCAAAACAGGAAGAAACAGAAAAACTAGAATCAGTAATGAGTCATCTTGTAGAAACTCTAAGAATAGTAGCAATACTAATAAAACCAGCAATGACAGAAACATCAAACAAAATCCTAAGCCAATTAGGAATAAAAGAAGAAGCAAGCAAAGAATATGATACAATAAAAGAATTTGGCAAGACAACATCAGACTTAAAGGTAATAGAAAAAGGAGAGCCAATATTCTTAAGACTAGATGCAAATGAAGAAATAGAATACATAAAAAATAAAATGAAAGAATAATTATAGTAAACAATAGAATATGGCATAAATATTTATAGAAAACATATACTTGTTAATAACTTACCTAAAGTTAGGAGGCATGTATATGTTTTTTGTATTCAATAAAAGAAAAATTGGATCATACTTAATATCGATAGGAACCGTTGCAATACTGTTCTCTATTGCTTTATTCGGAGAACATTTTGGGGACGGAGAAAAAAATGTTGTGGCAACTTCAGCATCAAATGTAAATAATTTTCCAGTATATAAAGTGGAAACTGAAATAAAAAAGGTAAGTTTAAGTATAAACTGTGGAGAAAATGTAGAGAATATAGATAGTATATTAAATACACTAGCTACAACAAATGCAAAGGCTACATTTTTTATTTCGGGAGAAATTGCAAGTTCAAATGCTGAAATTATAAAAAAGATTGTGCAGAGTGGAAATGAGATTGGTAATTTGTCATATCACTATACAAATTTAAAAAAGAAGAAAACAGCAGATATCAAGGAAGAAATTATAAAAGGTTCTAGTGAAATTGAAAAGATAACAGGTAAAAAGATAAAAATTTTTAGAGCTCCATATGGTGAATACTCAAGAGAAATAATTCAAATTGCAAGTGAACAAGGGTTATTTACAGTTCAATGGAACATAGATTCATTAGACTATAATGGACTAAATGGTGAAGAAATGTGTGAAAGAATAAACGAAACTTTAGCACCAGGAAGCATAATTTTATTACATAATTCAGCAAAGTATACAGCAGAGAGCATGGAAAAAATAATACAAAACATTCAAAAGCAAGGGTATCAGTTAGTAACAACGAGTGAGCTACTTACATTATAGAATTGTTAATAAAGGTTGAAAGAATTAAATTTTGATGAAGATGGCACATACCAGTTAGTATGTAACCGTGTCTGAAATGATATTTGACACAGCCAAAATTGAATTTGTTTTCAATCAAGTCCATAAAAAAGGAGAAAAAAATGCCTTTTATTGAAATAATTACAGATTCTAAGAGCCAAACACAGCTTAATAAAGTAATTACAAAAAAAATGGTAAATGATTGTGATATTTTGTTTATTAAGGATAAGAACATAGAAAATACTAAAAATATAAAACTAGAAACGCTGGTATTAAACAGAAGTGTAGAAAATGATGAATTAATGAGCAAAATAATGAAAAATTCTAAGAATTTAATATTGAATTTGGATTTGAACGAAAATTTGCAATACGAAGATTCGTGCAATGTAATTTCATATGGTTATAGCTCGAAGAGTGACATAACTGTGTCTAGCGTTGAAGAAGATGAATTATTAATTTGTGTTCAACACACAATAAAGAGCATGTTTGATAAAATAATAGAGCCACAAGAAATAAAGGTTAATGTAAAAGCAGATATGAATGTGTATAATATAATGATAGTAATTGCACTTTCAAGTTTATATGCAAACTAAAAATTATTGTCTGGCAAGTAAAATTTTAAGCAAATTGTATAGCAATATTATTTTTTTAGTGGCATTTTGCCCTCAAAATGGGCATATTTTTGAAAAAAATAAAACAAATTTAACATTTTATGTAGACAAAACCAAAAAATGGTAGTATAATAATAGTTGTAGGTTAGAAAAAAACAAATACTTTAAAAAGTAAGAGGAGGAAATTTAAGTTGGATACAGTATATTCAGAGAACAACCACATTATAATGGTGGGAAAAGTAACAAGTGACAAAAGATTTAGTCATGAGATATATGGAGAAAAATTCTATATATTCGATTTAAGTGTTCCACGTCTAAGTGGAAATTCTGATATTATACCAATCACAATATCAGAAAGATTAATGGTAAACGGAGAGTTACCAATCGGAACAAAAATAACAGTTGAAGGTCAATTCAGATCATACAACAGTTATGGAG
>CAKOZB010000095.1 GCA_934131055.1 uncultured Clostridia bacterium
ATATTAAGTATATAACTTAACGAAAAAATAGTTGGTTTATGTTACTCTAAACCAACTATTTTAATTTTTATATTATTTTGTCAACCTTCTTAATCTTAATGCATTTAAGGTTACAGTCAAACTGCTTATAACCATTGCTAAACTTGCTATCATTGGGTTTATTGTTATTCCCCATTTGCTGAACAGTCCCATTGCAATTGGTATCATTAAGCTATTGTAGAAGAATGCCCAAAATAGATTTTGCTTTATGTTTCTTATTGTTTTTTTACTAATATTTATTAGATTTTGTATGCTGTTTAAATCATTTCTGGTTAATATTACATCTGATGAATCCATTGCTATATCTGTTCCACTATTTACACTAACACCTATGTTACTGCTTGCGAGTGCTGGACTATCGTTTATTCCATCTCCACACATCATTACATATTTGCCTTCTGCTTTCAACTTTTTTACGACATCTGTTTTTTCACGAGGTGTAACATTTGATATCACTGTAGTTATGCCTATTTCTTTGGCAATTTTTTCGGCTGTTTGTGTGTTATCTCCTGTTAACATTACAGTTTCTATCTTGTTTTTATTTAATTTGTCTATTACTTCTTTTGAATTTTCTCTTACAATATCGTTTACACCTATAATTGCAGAAATTTCATTGTTTAGTACAACATAAATTATGCTGTTTCCTTCTTTTGCAAGCTTTTCTTCATCTTGTTTATGACTGTTTTTTACATCATATTTATCTAATATTTTTGAATTACCTAATATTACATCATTTTCAGCTATCTTTCCAATTATTCCATAGCCACTTACATCTTTAAAACCATTTACCTCGAGTGTTTCAATTTTATTCTCATTTAAGTAATCTTCAAAAGCCTTTCCTATTGGATGTGTCGACTTTTTCTCCAAGCTTCCAACTATTTGCATAAATTCTTTTTCTTGCATTTTGCTATAATTTATTATTTGGGCTATTTTTAGCTTGCCATATGTTAATGTTCCTGTTTTATCAAACACAACTGTCGTAGTCTTTTCTGCATTTTCTAATATTTCACTCTTTTTTACTAATATTCCATTATTGGCACATACACCTTCAGATACAACAATTGCTAGTGGAGTTGCTAAGCCTAAACTACAAGGACATGCTACAACTAATATTGTTACAAATGCGTTTATCGCTGTGGCAACAGTGTTTCCTAAAATTAGATATGCTACAAAAGTAATTATTGCAATTATTATAACCGCTGGTACAAAATATCCACTTACAGTGTCGGCTACTTTAGCAATTGGAACTTTGGTGTTAGTAGCCTCTATTACGAGTCTTACAATTTCAGAAATAGTCGATTCCTTTCCAATTTTTTCGGCTTCATATTCAATATATCCATCATAATTTATACTTCCGGCTATTACCTTGCTTCCTTCTGTTTTACTTGCCGGCTTGCTCTCTCCTGTAATAAAAGACTCGTCAAGATGCGATTTCCCAGTTATTATTTTTCCGTCAACTGCAATCTTTTCACCAGGTTTGCTTACGACGATATCACCTTTTTTTATTTCATCTATTGTAACCTTTTTTTCTTCTCCGTTTACTTTAATAACCGCTTCTTTAGGCGTTATTTGTACTAATTTTTGAATTGCCTCTTTAGTTTTATCCTTACTAATTCCATCAATATATCTTCCTAATTTGATGAAAAATATTACTATTGCAGCAGACTCAAAATATAAATTTTCTACATATTCATGATGTCCTTTTGCAATCATGTACATTCCATAAATACTATACAAAATGCTTGTAATAACGCCCATTGCAACAAGTGTATCCATGTTTGGAGCCTTATGAATTAAATTTTTACAGCCACTTTTAATAATATCAAATCCATACACAACGAAAGCAATCGTTAGTGCAAGCAAAGTTCCAGCATAAATTAATGGATGCATGTGCATATCTAAAAACGAAAAGTTTGGAAGTCCAATCATGTGACCCATAGAAATATACATAAGAGCCACTGCTAAAACAGAAAATATTATAAATTTAACTTTTTCATTTTTATTTTGTTTCTTTTCACTCTTTTCATTATAAATACCTAAACTTTTAAAGCCTGCTTCTTCAACGAATTTTTCAATTTTTCCCAAGTTTAAAATATTTTCATCATATTCAATTAAGGCATTTGCCATTACAAGATTCACAGTTGCACTTTTAATTCCCTTTTGTTTATTTAGATATTTTTCCAAACCATTAGAACACGCACTGCACGTCATCCCATCTATAGAAAGAACAACCTTTTTCAAAAAACTTCACCTCTTCTATTTTACATCAAATCCTATATTTTCAATTTTTTCTTTTATTTTTGTTTCTTCTATTCCATCTTCTGCTTCTATCTTTACAGTACCAGTCGTATGGTCTGCTTTTACACTCTTTATTCCATTCATATTTTTTACTGCATTTTGAATTCTGTTTTCACATCCTGTGCACATCATTCCTTCTACTTTTAAATTAATTTCTTTCATTTTAAATTTCCTCCCTATATTTATTAATTTGTCCAATTATTGGCAATTTATTTGTTAAACCTTTTAAATAAACTCGTTAGCTCATCTATAATCTCCAAGTTTCCTTTTTCTAAATCATCACTTACACAAGTATATAAATGATTTTCTAATATGTGATTTGACAGGCTTCTTATAGAATTTTCTACTGCCGATAGTTGAATTAACACATCATTACAATATCTATCTTCATCTATCATTTTCTTTATCCCTTTTATTTGCCCTTCAATTCTATTCAGTCTATCATTCACAATCTTTTTTTCTTCCTTTGTACGATGAGTTTGTTTATGACAACAATTTTTATCTTCTATAATTTCATCACTCCCTTTCCCAACTTTCAAACGCTATTATATACCCCAGTATGGTATTTGTAAATAGAGGGGTATATAGAAATTTATTTGTCGAAATTTAGCGAACGAATTTTCTTGCTTTTTGATATGACTAGTAATATAATTTTACTAAATTATTTCAAAGATATTTTATTCGCTATAGCGAAAGTTTTTAATTCTGAAGTAAAATCCAATAAATTATATTTATAGAAATATTGACCTATGGGTAAACCATATTGTATAATAAGGAGGAAGGTTAATGAACGAAGAAAAAATGTATATTCCATCTGGCTTAAAAACTAGAGATGGAAAAGATATTATGTGTTACACTGGTGAGTTCTATTTAAAAAATAAAGAAAAAATAGATAAGTTAGTAAAAAAATGTGAAGAAATATTAAAAGCAGATTTTGAAAACGATAATCCATCAAAATCACAAGAAAATGCTACAAATATTTTAAAAGAGGACTCTGAAACATACAATCTAAATACTCACCTAAATAAAAAACATGATAAATTGTTTAAAGAAATATTATCAGACAAAAAAGAAGCTGTTAAATTTATAAACCATTATTTAAATCTATGTTTAGTAGAAAGCGATATCGAAAAATACGAGAAAGAATTTAGAACTAATGGATTTTATAATATAGAAGCAGACATTGTATATAAATTAAAAGAGAAAAATGTTTTTATTTTAATAGAACATCAATCAAGTGTAGATTTAAAAATGGCATACAGGATATTATGCTACAAAAATGCAATAATAGAATCTGCAATAGACAAGAAAAGATTGAAAGAACGAAACTATAAAATTCCTAAAGTAATAGCGATAGTCTTATACACTGGCAAAAGAAAGTGGAATAGTTTATCTATAAATGATATCGAAGAAAAGATAGATGGATACGAAAATCCTAACAACGAATACCATTTAATCGATTCGAATGAGTTCAGTAGAAATAAATTATTAAGCGATAATCTAATAACATCTAAAGCCATGTTAATAGAAAAATCAAAAAATAAAGATGAATTATATAAAAATATTGAGGATGTAATACATAATCAAATAAGGAATAATACATTTGACAACACTCAATTAGAAAAATTAGTTAGATATGAGCTTGCTGAAACTGAAGATAAAAATATCATAAGTGAATTTTTAGAAAAAATAAGAAATATAGAAGGAGGTAATGAAATTATGACAAATGCTTCAAGAATAATTAATAATGAAATAAGAAAACAAAGAAGAGAAGGAAAAATTGAGGGAATTGCTGAAGGCAAGGCTGAAGGAAAAGCTGAGGGCAAAGCCGAAGGTATTGCTTTAATAGCAAAAAAACTAAAAGGGAAAATGCACATAAAAGATATAAGCCAAATAACTGGATTAAGTGAAGAAGAAATTAAAGCTTTATAATTATTGATGAATGTTATATTTTTTCTATAAAAATCGCCCAAAAAGGGGCGTCCCTATTGGGCTACCTATTGGGCGATTTTTCTTAATACTGTTTTGTTTTCTTTTAAGCTTTCTGGTACGTTTATTACTCTTTGGTTAGAAGAGCCTCTCCATTCTAATGTTGGATTGTGTAATGCATCTACATATTGTCCGTCTACTAAAACATCTACGTATTTCAAAGCTTCTTTGTCTTTTAGGTCTTTTTCAAATGTGTAACCAGACCATACCCATACATTTTTTTCTGGATATTTTTCTTTGAATGCTTTTGCAAGTTCTTTTGTTCCTTCTATGTTCTTTGGGTGCATTGGCTCTCCGCCTAAAATTGATAAACCTTCTATGTTTGGATTATCACATAATTCTAATACTTTGTTTATTGTATTTTGTGTAAATTCTTTTCCACCTGAAAAGTCGTGTGTTTCTTGGTTGAAACATTTTGGGCAATTAAATGCACAGCCTTGCATAAATATTGATACCCTTACACCTGGTCCATCTGCTATATCCATTTTTCTTATTTTGTTATATCTCATTTTTATTCCCCCATATTCGTAATTTTTAAAATGAAAATATTTAAAAATTATAGTATTTATATGCCAGTAACCATTATTCTTAAGAATGGTTATGCGTAGCTTGAATTTCTACGCACAACCAATTCTAATATTATCTATTTTGATGTTACAGCTTCTTTTTCTTCACTATGCTCATGTTTTTCGCATCCACATTTGCATTCATCTTCTTCAACATAATCTTTATTATCTATGTGAAGTACTCTTTCTTTTATTTCTTGAGTTCTTCCTTTGTTCCAGAAGTTGCTTCCTATATATCCACAAGTTCTTCTTGCGACATTTAATGTATTGTGGTCTCTGTTTCCACAATTTGGGCAATACCATTCTAGATTGTCATCTATTTGTATTTCT
>CAKOZB010000096.1 GCA_934131055.1 uncultured Clostridia bacterium
TTCTTTTAACCATATCTTTCATGGTAAATTTCATTACTGTAAAAATATCTCTCATTATTATTCACCTACCTTTTCTATAAAAATATCGTTTAGTGTAGGTTTCTTAATTTCAAATTTGTCAATATTAATTCCGTCTGCAACAAGTTTATTTAATAATTTATGTGCTTTTTCTTCATCTGATATTTTTATAATATAGTTATTGTTTGTTTCAGTTTCTATTTCTAAATTAAGCTCTTCAATATCTTTTTTAATATCTTGTTTTACATCTATTTCTACTCTATTTGCAGGATATTTTTCTTTTATTTCTTTCAGATTGCCTTGCAATACAGTTTTGCCCTTATTCAATATTAAAATATCACTACAAAATTCTTCAATCGTCGCCATTTGGTGTGCTGACATTATTATATATTTCCCATTTTTTATTAAGTTAATAATAATATTTTTTAGTATTTCTGTATTGACTGGATCTAGTCCACTAAATGGCTCATCTAATACCACTAATTCTGGATCATGTATAATTGCAGTCATAAATTGTATTTTTTGTTGATTTCCTTTTGATAATTTTTCGGCTGGCATCTGCAAATATTCTTCCACCTTTAGCTCTTTAGCCCATTTGTTTATTGAACTGGTCGCTTCATCTTTTTGCATTCCTTTTAATTCTGCAAAATACATTAATTGGTCAAATATTTTTGTTTTTGGATATACCCCCCTTTCTTCTGGTAAATATCCAAATCTAACAGATTTTCTATCTACAGGCTTTCCTTTCCAAGTAATTTCTCCACTATCCTTTTTTATAATTCCAAGTAACATTCTGATTGTTGTAGTCTTTCCTGCTCCATTAGTTCCAAGCAAACCATATACCCCTGGTTTTGTTAAACTAAAGGAAATATTGTCTACTGCCTTTTTACCAGCAAATGATTTGGATACATCTTTTAATACTAAACTCATTGCCTTTTCCCCTTTTCTCTAATAATCTTTAATTCTTTCTTCTAAATCTTTAAAATCAATTAGTTTCCAAGACCAATTTTTATCGCTTTCAATGCCAGGAATATTTATTCTTGAATTTTCATCTAATCCTAATATATCTTGAACCATAATGATTGGCATTTTAGCTTTGCATCTTGATAGATACTGCATAATTCCAATGTTTACATTTATTTCGTAACATTCATTTCTCTTTAGGAATTCTTTTAGTTTCCATTTATGGTCATCACTTAATGTTTTATACCAACCATAGATTGTGTTGCAGTCATGATTTCCTGGGAAAACTAAAACATTTTCCTCTTCATTATCTTTATCATATAAGTTATCTAAATCGATTGAAAATTGTAATATTTTTTGTCTTGTGAAGCCATACTTTTTTCGCAGTGCAATGGTTTCTTCTCTAATTTCTCCTAAATCTTCAACTATTAATTTCTCTGGACTTACTGTTTTATCTTTGAAAAGTTCATCAAAAAATCCATAGCTTACACCATCAGAGTATGAGCCCTCTCTCCCAGTTTTTCCAATTGGAATTTTGAAGAAAGAATCATATCCTCTAAAATAATCTATTCTTAGCTTATCAAACAAATTCAATTGATATTTGAATCTCTTTGTCAAATATTTGTATTTATCTTTCTTGATGTTTTCAATGTTATATACTGGGCTGTTCCACTTCTGTCCATTTTGATTGAAATAATCCGGTGGCGTTCCAGCTTCAAAAGTGAATTTCCCATCTTTCATCTCAAAATATTCAGGATAGTATCGTGTTTCAACAGAATCGAAAACAGGATATACTGGCATATCTCCAATAATTTGAACATTCTTTTCGTTCGCATATTGTTTTAATTCCATCCATTGAGTATACAGAATATATTGTAAAAATAAATAGTATTCTTTACTCTCTCCTTTTTTTATATGGGCAAACTCGGCATATTTGTCTATTTCATCTATCTTTACAAAGTCCTTGAACTGATTATTTACCTTAAAATTTTCAAAAGCCTCTTTATAATATTTTTCCTTAAAATCATCGTATTTGGCTCTGTCTTTATTTGGACGGGTTTCAGCTTCTTTTATTAGTCCTTGCTCAAGCAATTTATCAAGTGAGATAAAATCTTCCTCTAAAGCATAATAGCTTACTGGTGAATATGGGTGATTATTGCACTCGTTTATCGGCAAAATCTCCCAATATCTTATGTTATTTCTACTTAATATATCTATAAATTCATATGCTTCGTATCCAAAATCTCCAATTCCATATTTACTTGGAAGCGAAAATATTGGAAGTAATACACCTTTCTCTTTCATATTCTTTTGTTTCCTTTCAAATTTATTTTCTTATACATATCTTATATCATTATCAAATAGCTATCTGCTTTTTCATTGCCTATTTTAATTATTATTTTTTATAGAAATGGAAGTCACAACAATCTCCGCCATAGCCTAAAGTTTTCGTTCGTGAAAATCCTAACTTTTTAAGTTTTCCATAAGTCACATTATCTACGTCGCAGAAAAGATGGCATAATTCTGCACAATCATTTTCTACGCAAGCCGTATGCCAAAGGCACTTCTTCATTGTTACATCAAAGTAATCCTTGCCATGTTTTTGTGTGCTTTCCCACAAGTCAGTTTTGCGCACAACTTTAAGAAATATATTACTATAAAGGAAATAAAAGCATGGTACTTTTTCCATTTTTATCATAGATAAATGCTTTTGTTTTGCCACTATATCAATCATATATTTTTGCATATGCTTATATACATCTTCTGATGGCAATCCATCTTGTAACATAGCTTTATATAACGCTATTCTGGGAAGAATTGTTTGAATAAGAGTTTTTCTCTGATTTTTTGATTTATCTTTTATATTTTTAATAATTTCATCGAGTATCATTTCTTGCTTATCAAATAGTTCTTGTCCTTTATCTGCTCCAAATTCTTCATTTAGAAATTCTTTTATTTGATTTTGTTGTTCTATTTTCATGTCTATAACACCTCCCAAACTAGCACTCAATGTTTCTTCTTTTTTATATCATAAAAACAAGTTATTTACAATATGGAGTTTTTCACAGCCTACTAAATATTTCATAAAATATTAATATAAGAGAATATTTTACAAAATTCTCGGAAAGGATTTAAAATGAAATGAAAAAATTATTTATTATTTTTATACTTGCAATTTCACTGTTATTGCTAGGCTTTGTTTCATCTTATGCTTCAGAAATGCCTGTGTATGACGAAACCTATAATAATCAAGGTGCAATTTATGCAAACGGTACCTCAATTGTAGTTTCAGAATCAGAAGGACAGACGCTTGTTAGCTGGAATGGCGGAAGTCAGATTGTTCCAAATAGCGTAACTATCTTTGGCGGAGGCAATGGTGGGACTTTTGAATCTAGCCAGATTATTATGAATGGCGGTATTGTTCAAAACCTTGTCGGAGGCGGGATTGGTTATACTAAAGATACGGCTTCCAAGGTTGGAACTTCTCATATTGTAATTAACAATGGTACTGTTACAAATGCTGTAGTCGGTGGTGGCTATTTTTACGCTGAAACAGATTGTTCAAATGTTGAACTAAATGGTGGCAAGGTTTTCTCTATGCAAGGAGGAAGCATTGCAACCGGCAAAATCAGTGGCATAAATTATTCTGTTGGAACTAAAGATGATCCAATTAACTCTCAAAATCGTGTAAATACTGCAAATGTAACCATTAATGATGGCACAATAACATCTTTGCTTTTCGGCGGAGGTCAAGGTTATTCCTATACAGGCATTGCTAACCTTACAATAAAAGGCGGAAATTTAAGTACTGCATATGTTACTTCTGGTGGTTCAAATGGATATACGGGTACTGCTAATACAAAAATCTCTGGCGGAGATATTGCTGTATTTCAATCTGTAAACAGAGGTACTGTTGAAAAAGCCTATGTAAAAGTCGACAGTGGTAATATTGATAAATTTTATGTTGGTGGAGAAACCGAAGATTCAACTGTTACAGGAACAATAAATGCTGTAGAAACTAACCTTATTGGTGGAAATATTAATACTTTAAATGTTGGAACGAGTAACAGCCAAGAACTAACAATTGATAATGAAAAATATAGTGTAATTACCTCTGCAGATGTAAAAATTGAAAATGATAATATTGGTTCTTCAAAAATTGAAATATTATATGATTTTGATATTGATGTAGAGAGTGTCAAATTACTTGAGAATGAAACTCATCAATTAACTTTAAATATAAAAACAACTCCTGAAAGCTATGAAAGAATTTTCAATGATGAAATTTCTTATAATAGTCAAAATCCTGAAATCGCAACTGTGGATAGTAATGGCGTTATTACTGGCATTAGTAAAGGTTCTACTGCTGTAGAAGTTACTGTTGGAAATAAAACAAAAACTATTAATGTTGAAGTTAGAAAAAGTTCGTTCTTATTTATTCTAATTGGACTACTTTGGATTACAGTACTTGCCGTATTAGCTCTTTTATTATTATTCTTTATATAGAGGTTTAGTGGTTGTTGCAAATTTAGTAACAACCACTTCTAATGTTGCAGCAATTCTTTTATTTCCATCGACAAATACATGGTTCTTTACAATTAAATACAAGAAATTTGCTCCTTTTTCTTCAATACTCTTATAAATATCTTGTCCTCCAAAGCTCTGATAAATATTCCCTATAATTGCTTCAAGCCCTCTATTTCTTTCTACTGCAAATATTTAACTTTCTGAATTAAATCTAAGCTGATTTATTACATGAATACAATCGTCATACTTTATTTTTCTCTCATCTATATTACCTTTTACTTTTTCTAGCGTTCTATGGTCATAGTCATCTAGTAAATTTAATGCTTTAGAATAATCCCCTATAACTCTTAGTATTTCTTTTGCATCATTTCCTTCTAATCTTTCATCCATTCGGTTTGCAATATCTATTAGTTTTACTGTTTTCTCCAAATATTCTAATCTCTTTTGATTTACAGCATAGCCCTTTAGCATATAGTCTTTTAAAACATTATTAGCCCATTTTCTAAATATAATTCCCTTATCTGACTTGACCCTATATCCAACACTTAAAATCATATCTAGGTTATAATATTCTACTTCTCTTTTTACTTCTCTCTCTCCTTCTTTTTGAACTGTCGCAAATTTTGCGACAGTTGGAATATCTTCTAATTCCTCTGAAAGTGCGTTATTAATGTGTTTGCCTATAGTTTTTACATCTCTGTTAAATAA
>CAKOZB010000097.1 GCA_934131055.1 uncultured Clostridia bacterium
GTATAATAATAACAGAAACTTTTTCAAGGGAATCATTTCAAGGAAGATGTGCAATCAAAGATTGCAAAAAAAACAGGTATGCTGGAACATACCTGTTTTTTCAATTATTGCTTAAATGTATCAATAATTGACTTAAGAACTTGAGCTATTTTTAAGATATACTTAAATACAATTAGTGTACTATGTAAAAACTTAAAAATTCTCTTAGAGTTCTTTTTCTTACGTACTTTCTTCTTCAAGAGACTCACCTCCTTTCAAAGAAGATAACATAATTATAATACATAAGAAATGCGAAGTCTGTCGAACGGTGTAAACATAATATAATATTTTTAAAATTTGTAGACAGCTGGTAGAAAATGTATTATACTAATACAGAATTTGAAATAAAAATAGTTTTCGCCCAAGAAAGGGCGTCCCTAATGGGCGAAATTAATAAAAAGGAGAGTGCTTATGGCAAAAGCAAAGACTGTTTTTGTGTGTAATGAATGTGGATATGAGTCTCCAAAATGGCTTGGGAAATGCCCAGCTTGCAATAGCTGGAATACTTTTTTTGAGCAGAAGGTTGTAGAGACTAAATCTACTGCAACAGGAAAAGCTGTAAAAGAGAGAGCCGTACCACAGGTGCTAGACGAGGTTGTTGGAAAAAATGAGTCTAGAATTGATACTGGTATTGGCGAGCTTAACAGAGTTTTAGGAGGAGGACTAGTTAATGGGTCGCTTGTTTTACTAGGTGGGGAGCCTGGAATAGGAAAGTCTACTCTAATATTAGAGCTTTGCGATAAAATTACTGGAACTGGAAAAGTTTTGTATGTTTCTGGCGAAGAGTCTGCTGAGCAAGTTAAATTAAGAGCAGACAGACTTGGAATAAAAAATAATAATATTATGTTTTTAGGAGAAACTGATATTGATGTGATTGAAGAGACTATTTTGGCAATGAACCCTAAACTTGTTATAATAGACTCTATTCAGACTATGTATTCAGAAGAAATTACATCTGCGGCAGGAACTGTAAGCCAAGTTCGTGAAATTACATCTAGAATTATGAGAGTTTCTAAAGGACACCAGATTACTACCATAATAATTGGACATGTTACAAAAGACGGTAACATAGCTGGACCAAGGGTTTTAGAACACATGGTTGATACTGTGCTATATCTAGAAGGAGAAAGATATTTTTCATATAGAATACTACGTTCTGTTAAAAACAGATTTGGATCTACTAATGAAATTGGAATGTTTGAGATGCAGAATGAAGGAATGATAGAAATAAAAAATCCATCACAAATATTAATTTCTGATAGGGAAGACAATCCTCCGGGTTCTGTAATTGTTGCGAGTATGGAAGGAACAAGACCATTACTTATAGAGCTTCAAGCTTTAACTACGCCAAGCGTATTTGGAATTCCTAAAAGAGCAGCAAATGGAATTGACTACAATCGATTAACAATGTTAATAGCCGTTTTAGAAAAAAAATCTAGCATGCCACTCGGTTCACAAGATGTATATTTAAATGTTGTAAGTGGTATAAGATTAGTAGAACCAGCAGTAGATTTAGGTACAGTGCTTGCAGTTGGTTCGAGTTTTAGAAATTTACCACTACCAAAAGACATGGTAGCAATAGGTGAAGTTGGTTTAACAGGGGAGATAAGAGCTGTTAATATGATAGAAAAACGTGTGAAAGAAGCCGAAAAAATGGGATTTAAGACATGCATAATTCCAGAAAGTAACAAAAAACTATTGAAAGATAACTTCAAAATAGATATAATAGGTGTTAGGACAATAAACGAGGCTATGCAAAAAGCCGGATTGAGATAATTTGGGTAATATTTTAATTTTGCAAAATAAGGTCGAGCTCGCCTTTTGAGGAGTCCGAAGGAGCTCCGACCAAGAGCGACATACCGAAATTTTGAAAAAATTAAAATGTTATCAAATTTAAGGAGGAAGCATTTTGGCAACTACAAATAATGAGATTATTGAAGTTTTAAAAACTATTGCTCCGGGTACTCCTATAAGAGAAGGGTTGGAAAATATTCTTAAGGCAAAGACCGGAGGACTTATAGTTATAGGTGATGGCAAAGAGGTTATGGATATTGCTGATGGCGGTTTTAGGCTGGATGTTGAGTATACGCCTGCTAGATTGTATGAGCTTGCCAAAATGGATGGGGCTATAATTATTAGTTCGGATTTAAAAAGAATATTGTATGCAAACACACAGTTGATACCTGAGTCGAATATTCCAACAGTTGAAACAGGAACAAGACACAGAACGGCTGAGCGTACTGCGAAACAGACTGGAGATTTGGTAATTAGTATATCTCAAAGAAGAAATATTATAACCATATTTAAGGGATATGATAGATATGTTCTAGAAGATACTGCAAAGGTTATAACCAAGGCAAACCAAGCACTTCAAACTGCAGAAAAGTACATGAAAGTATTTGATAGTAAATTGAATTTATTGAATGAATATGAATTTAATGATATAGTAACTCTAGAAAATGTAATTGTGGCAATCCAAAGAGCCGAAATGGTTATGAATGTTGCTGATGAAGTTCAAAAATCTATATACGAATTAGGTGAAGATGGAAGACTATTAGAAATGCAGTTGGAGGAGTTGATTGGAGATTTAGAAGTAGAAGAACTATTAATGGTAAAAGACTACTTAGTTCCAACCAAAAGAAAGAAACCAGAAGTGGTATTAGAAGAAATAAAGAAGCTATCTAGAGAAGACTTGATGAAATCTCAAACTGTTGCCAAACTGTTAGGCTATGGGGATTTTGACAATTATGATGAAGTTGGGGTTTATACAAAAGGCTATAGAGTACTAAATAAAATACCAAGAATGCCAAGTAGCATTGTAGAAAATCTTGTAAAATCTTTTAAATCTTTCCAACACATATTGGCAGCCGATATTCCACAATTAGATGAAGTTGATGGAATTGGAGAAGTAAGAGCAAGAACAATAAAACAATCATTAAGAAGAATGCAAGAACAATTTGTATTTGACAATGAAATTTTATAAATTATTTCGAGTGAAAATTTTGTGAATATTATTTACAAACTACGCTAGATGTAATATAGTAATAGGCAAAATGAGGCAGAAGATTGTAATTTTTCTGTATTAGAATAAAAAAACAAGGGAGAAGCATAAAAATGAAAAATTTTGAAAAAATAATACTAATAATAATTATAATTGCAGCAATAGTTGGAATTGGATTTTTAGGATATGGATATTATCAAAAATTAACTAGAACTGTACAAAATCCAGTTGCAACAATTGAAGTTGAAAACTTTGGAACAATAAAAGTAGAATTATATCCAGATATAGCCCCAAACACAGTTGCAAACTTTATAACACTTGCAAATCGCGGATATTATGACGGAAAAACTTTCCATAGAACAGTTCCAAATTTCATGATTCAAGGTGGTTCTAAAGATGGTGATGGCAAAGGAGCTCCTACAATAAGTGACATTAAAGATGGAGGCTCTACAACAGAAACATATGCAATAAAAGGTGAGTTTATAGCAAATGATTATAGTAAAAATACTTTGAAAATGAAAAAAGGTGTAATTGCCATGGCAAGAGCAGATTACAGTAGTGTAAGTAGTTCTCTAACAAGAAATGGTTATAATTCAGCAGATTCGCAATTCTTTATTATGAATGCAGATAATGATAATATAAATGGATTATATGCAGGATTTGGTGAAGTTATAGAAGGACTTGATGTTGTTGATGCAATTGCAAATGTAGAAGTAGTTACAAGAGAAAGCAAGGCAGATGGACAAGATAAACCAGTGGATGAACCAAAAATAACAAGCATAAGAGTAGAAACTTATGGAGTTGATTATGGAGAGCCAGAAACAATTGAACCATTCAATTATTACAATTGGTTGATGAAACAATACTCTACTACACAATCTTCAAATGATTAAATAAAAAATTAAATAATTGGGCAGAATAATAGCAGATAAATTTTTATTTATTTGCTATTTTTTGTGTTGAAAATGTATATATGAGAAAGGAATTAGAACAACAATGAAAAGAAGATTGATAAAAGCTTCATTAATACTAACATTATTAGTAACATATTTTTATACGTGTGCTATAACATCAATTCCTCAAAATATTGTGATAATAGAAGGAGAAAAATTAAACTTAAAGATGGCGACAGGATTGTCGCTAATTTCGAAAAACCAAGATACAGTTTTAACTGCAAGCAATATTAATAAACAGAAAATAAGTGAAACCGGAGTAGAAAAATTAAAACTAAGTTTATTTGGTGATATAAAAATAAAAGATGTGAATGTTGCAGTAGTACCAAAGACTACTGTAATACCGCTAGGAACGGCAATTGGCATGAAGCTGTACACAAAAGGTGTTTTGGTTGTGGGAATGTCTCAAATAAAAGATGAGAATAACGAAAAAAAGAAACCGTATGAAAATTCTGGTATAGAGCAGGGCGACACAATACTTGCGATAAATAACAACGAAGTTAGTAATACAGACGAACTTATTAGAGAGGTAAATAATAGCAACGGAAATGAGATAAAAATTAAATATATAAAAAATAATGAAACGCTTGAAACCAGCATAAAACCAGTAAAATCAAACAACGAATACAAATTAGGATTATGGGTAAGAGATGCGGCAGCAGGAGTGGGAACTCTAACTTTTTATGAACCAAGCACAAATACATTTATGGCTTTAGGGCATGGAATATCAGATATAGACACAGAAAAAATAGTTGATATTTCATCTGGAGAATTAATAACAGCCAATATTTTATCAATAAAAAAAGGAGTAAAAGGAACACCGGGAGAAATAAGAGGAACAATAGAAAATGGGTACAATATAGGAACGATAAGTAAAAATACAAATTTAGGTGTTTATGGAACTGTTACAAATAAAAATTACTTAGATACATCTGGATATAGCGAGATGGAAGTGGCGACAAGGAGTGAAATTCAAGAGGGAAAGGCACAAATAATTTGTCAATTAGATAACAGTGGCAAGAAGACATATGAAATAGAAATAGAAAAGATATATTTAGCAAATAATACAGATAACAAGAGCATGCTTATAAAGGTTACTGATAAAGAATTGTTAGAAAAAACAGGAGGAATAATACAAGGAATGAGT
>CAKOZB010000098.1 GCA_934131055.1 uncultured Clostridia bacterium
AAGCGGTACGCGAGCTGGGTTCAGAACGTCGTGAGACAGTTCGGTCCTTATCTATCGCAGGCGTAAGATATTTGAAGAGTGCTGTCCTTAGTACGAGAGGACCAGGATGGACATACCAATGGTGTATCAGTTGTCTCACCAGAGGCACGGCTGAGTAGCTAAGTATGGATTGGATAAACGCTGAAAGCATCTAAGTGTGAAGCCAACTCTAAGATAAGATATCTCATATCGTAAGGTAGTAAGATTCCATAAAGACTATGTGGTTGATAGGTTGGAGGTGTAAGTGTAGCGATACATTGAGCTGACCAATACTAATAAATCGAGGGCTTAACCACTAATATAAAAAGAGGTTTACAAATAATTCTTCTATGTATTTTTGAGTGTGCTTTATTTAGTAAAGTATACAAAACTTTTCTGGTGATTATTACTGAGAGGAAATACCTGTTCCCATTCCGAACACAGAAGTCAAGCTCTCAAGTGCCGACAATACCTGCGAGTTACCTTGCTGGAAAGATAGGTTGTCGCCAGTTTTTTTTATGCAATTTTTTGACATTATATATAGATTTGTGGTAAAATAGTTGTAATATGTGCAATTTTAAATTACATATATTACAACTATTTTTAGGTTTAGTTTTTTTATGAGAAACATAGAAAAATTTAATAATATTAATATAATTAAATGAATCATAAAAAGGAGAGCAATATTTTAAATGAATGCATATCAAATTTTAGGAATAATGTCACATATAGATAATGAAATGGATGAAAAATCTGCAAATGAAAAAATAATGAATAAAGTCAAAATAATTGTGCTATCAAGTATAGAACAAATAAATCAAATTATAAATAGTAACAATATTAGTACTGAGGAAAAGGTAAAAAAGATAGGAGATGGCGTTTCTGCAACTGTTAGAGTTATAGTTTCATATATGAAAATTATAGATGCAGAGAAAAGAAGAGCATATAACTTAACAGATAAAACTAACATTGATGATGAACTTATTTCTGTTGATTCCGCTAATAGACAAAATGGAAAAAATGCATATCAAACCATTGGTGTTAGTTCATTAGAAACCTATGGACTAAACAGTAAAATTGCAGAAAATACATATTCAGCTTATGTGCTTGCAATGAAGCAAACAGATACAAAATCACTTGAAGAACTTATGGAAACATTATTAAGAATGAAAAAGTATGATTGGGCCTATTCTAAAATTAAATCGGTAAATGATAGAGAACAATATAATTTGAATTTAAATGAAGCCGAAAGAAAAAGTGAATATATAAAATTAGCACAATGTGCAAAAGAAAAAGCATCAGATATTGGAAAAGCTTCTAAATTAGATAGAAAACAGCCTTGGATTTTTAATTTTTATGATTATAATGAAAAAAATTATAGAAACATAAGTTTATCTCATGTTGGAACTATAGAATATGGATCATTTATTATTCCTGATGAAAATGAAGTAAAAGAATATAAGGTTATAAAACAAAAACAGGATGGTAAAGTCGTTGAGTACAGTGTGTTTTCGAATATTGATTATGCAAGATTACAAGATGAGCCCGAATATAGTAAAATGATAGTGAATGAATTGTTGTCTGACTGTAATATTAATATGGGAATGAAGTATTTGTCAGCCTATATAGGAATACTTAATTCAAACGGAAATGTTGATTTTAATGTTGATGATATTTCTATATGTCAAAAGTGGCAAGAACATTTGAAAAGAATAGAGGAAGAATCAAAAATAAGTTCACATGATGGAAATCAAATAAAAGATAATCAAAAAGAAAACAATCAGCAAAGTAAGATTGGCAATGATGGAAGATAGAATCAGTTGATTTTGAAAATGATGGTTTATAGATAAAACCGTAAAAAATCTAAATAGAAAATATAAGGAAGTATTATAAATGTCAAAAGTTCAATGGAAAGGTGGAACCTTTATATATCCAATTCCTGCTGTGATGGTTTCATGCGGAACAATGGAAGAGTCAAATATAATTACTGTTGCGTGGACGGGAATTTTAAATACTAATCCAGCAATGTGCTATATTTCTGTAAGACCAGAGAGATATTCGCATAATATAATTAAAGAAAATGGCGAATTTGCAATAAATTTAACTACTAGACAACTTGCTTATGCAACTGATTGGTGTGGTGTAAAAAGTGGCAGAGATGTTGATAAATTTAAAGAGATGAAATTAACAAAAGAAAGAGCAAATATTATAAAGGCACCTCTTATAAAAGAATGTCCTGTATCAGTAGAATGCAAGGTTAAGGAAATAGTTCCATTAGGCAGTCATGATATGTTTGTGGCTGAAATTGTTGCAATTGACGCAGATGAAAAATATATAGACGAAAAAGGTGCATTTGATATAGGCAAATGTGATTTAATTGCTTATGCGAATGGAGGATATTACCCTTTAGAGAGTAAAATTGGAAAATTTGGATATTCAGTACAGAAAAAGAGTAAAACTGCTAAAAATTCAAAGATTAATGCAAAAAGAACGAAGAATAAAATTAAATAAATGACTAAGAAAAAAGAGCCCTACTCAATGAATAGGGCTCTTTTTGGCGAGAATGTTAAGTGTCAACACATAGAGGATAAGAGCCAAATACGTAAAATATCTGGCAAAAATAGTAACTTTTTAGCCTCTGTATGCAAAGAACAGTTTGTGAAATGCGTCAAGGCTGACACAACCAATCTCTTCCCTTCCAAAGTAATAACCCGGATAGAAATACTCAGCCATGAGAATCAGCTTTCTGCAATCAGCATGGTTGATAGGCAACAAAGTTCCTTGTGTGTCGAAAACCTTAAACAACTGCTTTTTCAGCTCTTTATCACAGAAAAAGCAATCATGAAAAGTTTGGAGATTCATGATGCCTGTTTCAGGATTTCCAAAATCGACTCCGGGACAAATCTCGGAAGCAATTTGAATTGCCTTGCGACACTCATCACGCCCACACACTTTAACATCGCCGTTGGGAGTAAAGACCTTACTCAGTTGATTCCGGATCTCTTCTACCAATGTCATAATAAATACCTCCTTTTTGGATGGTTATACAATTCTTGTATTTTATCATTCTATTATACAAAAGTCAATAAAAAAAATTATAAAAAACAAGAAAAAATAGCTTCAAACAATTGACATATAAGAGAATTCATGGTAAAATAATTAAGCGTATGTGGAAAGCATACGCTTATATGAATTATAATAAAGCTAAATAATGGCTGGAGGTGTATAAAATGGCTGCAAAGGGAGCAAGAGAACCAATAACATTGGAATGTACAGAATGTAAAAGAAGAACATACATGACAGAAAAAAATAAGAAGAACAATACAGAAAGATTAGAAATAACAAAGTACTGCAAATTCTGTCATAAACGTACTACACATAAGGAAACAAAATAAAAATCCTTAAGGGGGAAAGACAATGGCTAAAGAAGCAAAAAAGAAAGAAAAAAAGATGAAGGACAATACTGACAAAAAAGCCAGCAATAAAGATAAGAGACATTTTTTTAAAGATGTTAAAGCTGAACTTAAAAAAGTAATTTGGCCTACTCCAAAGCAATTGTTAAATAATACATTAGCAGTTATTGCTTCTGTTTTAATAGTTGGAGTAATAGTATTTCTATTAGATCTTTGCTTTGAAAAGATTAATACTTTTGGAGTTGAAAAATTAAAGACTATTGTTCAATCTTCACAAAATGAAGAAGCTGACCAAAACACTGTAGATAATTCAAATACAGAATCTAATGCAGAAAATACAAATAGTGCTGCAGAAGGTTCAAATGAGGAATCTGAAACAGTAAGTGAAGATACTTCAAGTGAAGAAAATACAGATAATTCAGATAATGCTGAATAATTTTATGAAGGAGGCTAGAACATGTCTCAAGAAAAAGTAGACTTAGAACCAAAGTGGTATGTAATTCATACATATTCTGGATATGAAAATAAAGTAAAAGCAGATCTTGAACAAAAGGTAAAAAATCAAGAAATGGAAGAATATTTCTTTGATATTGTTGTGCCTATGGAAGAACAAATAGAAATAAAAGATGGAAAAAGAAAAACCAACTTAAAAAAAGTCTTCCCTGGATATGTTTTGATTAAAATGATTGTTACAGAACAAACTTGGTACATTGTAAGAAACACTAGAGGGGTAACAGGTTTTGTAGGTTCTGGAACAGACCCAATTCCACTTACTGAAGATGAAATTAGAAAGATGGGATTCGAAATATCAGAAATAAATGTAGATTATGATGTAAATGATTCAATCGAGATAATCGATGGACCATTTAAAGACTATGTTGGCGTTGTACAAGAAATAAACAAGGAAAAACATAAAGTTAAAGTATTGATTTCAATGTTTGGAAGAGAAACTCCAGTCGACTTGGAATTATCTCAAGTACAAAAAGTCAAATAAAAAAGTTTAAAACAGAATTTAAATTATTTTAAATTCATTTTAATAAATTATTTTGTTAATATACATTCTAAAAGGAGGTGCAAAAAATGGCAGAGAAGGAAATCTCAACAATAATTAAGTTACAAATACCTGCAGGTAAAGCTACACCAGCTCCACCAGTAGGACCAGCTCTAGGTGGAAGTGGTGTTAACATCATGCAATTCGTTAAAGAATTCAATGATAGAACAGCAAAACAAGCTGGATTAATTATCCCAGTTGTTATAACAGTATACAAAGATAAAACTTATACTTTCATAACAAAGGAACCACCAATGGCAGTATTAATAAAGAAAGCTGCTAAAATTGAAAAGGCTTCAGGAAAGCCAAACAGAGAGAAAGTTGCAACTATAACAATGGCACAAGTAGAAGAGATTGCTAAACAAAAAATGCCAGACTTAAACGCAGCATCATTAGAGGCAGCTATGAGTATGGTAAAAGGAACAGCTCGTTCTATGGGTGTAGTAGTAGCAGACTAGTTTTATAGAAATATAAAATAAAAATTGGGAGAATATTTAAAATATTCGAAATTACCAAAAGGAGGAAAGAAAATGGCACAAGGAAAAAGATACGCAGAAAGTGCAAAATTAGTAGATAGAACAAAACTTTATTCTGCAACAGAAGCACTAGAACTTATTGAAAAAATGCCAAAGGCAAAATTTGACGAAACAGTTGAATT
>CAKOZB010000099.1 GCA_934131055.1 uncultured Clostridia bacterium
GTTCCACCACCTGCAACTATACCTTCTTCAACTGCTGCTCTTGTTGCTGATAAAGCATCTTCTATTCTTAATTTTTTGTCTTTCATTTCAACTTCTGTTGCAGCTCCAACACCAATTACAGCAACACCTCCAGCAAGTTTTGCTAAACGTTCTTGTAATTGTTCTTTTTCATAAGAACTCTTTTCTTCTTCAATTTGTGCTCTTAATTGTGCAACTCTTTCTGCTATCGCGTTCTTATCTCCGCTTCCATCAACTATAATTGTACGTTCTTTGTCTGCTTTTATTTGTTTTGCTCTACCTAATTGAGCAACTGTTGTGTCTTTTAATTCTAGTCCTAAATCTGATGTTATAACTTCTCCACCTGTTAATGTTGCAATGTCTTGTAACATAGCTTTTCTCTTGTCTCCATATCCAGGAGCTTTAACAGCTAAAACATTTATTACACCTCTTAATTTGTTTAAGATTAATGTTGACAATGCTTCTTGCTCTATATCATCACAGATTATTACTAGTTTTCCAGATTGTTGCATTAACGTTTCTAGTAATGGTAATATTTCTTGAATATTGCTTATTTTTTTATCTGTTATTAATATATATGGATTGTCAACAACGGCTTCCATTTTCTCTGTATCTGTTACCATGTATGGAGAAACATATCCTTTGTCAAATTCCATTCCTTCAACTATGTTAAGTTCTGTATTTGATGTTTTAGATTCTTCAATTGTTATGACACCATCTTTTGTAACTTTTTCCATAGCCTCTGAAATTAATTCACCAATTTCTCTATCATTTGCTGATATACTTGCAACTCTTGCTATATCTTCTTTTCCAGCAACTTTTGAGCTTACTTTTTTGAGTTCATCTACAGCTTTATCAACTGTTTTAGAAATACCTCTTTTTATTGCCATTGGATCTCCACCAGCAGCTACATTTTTAACACCTTCTTTAATCATGCTTTGTGCTAAAACTGTTGCTGTTGTAGTACCATCACCTGCAACATCGTTTGTTTTTGTAGATACTTCTTTAACAAGTCTTGCTCCCATATTCTCGAATGGGTCATCTAATTCAATTTCTTTAGCTATTGTAACACCATCATTTGTGATAAGTGGTGCACCAAATTTTTTATCTAGTACAACATTTCTTCCTTTAGGTCCAAGTGTTACCTTAACTGTATCTGCTAATTTATTTACACCATCTAATAAAGATTTTCTTGCATCTTCTCCAAATTTAATTTCTTTTGACATCTTAAATTCCTCCTCAAAATCAATTTAGTTTACTTTCCATTCTTTTATATCTTTTATTGCAAAAGCCCTTTGTGCATTTTTATCAACGTCCATTGCATTTAATATCCATTGTTCTTCTGGATGCCATTGTGTGGCTTTAAACTCAACCGACATTGGTATAATATTTCTATATTTTGTTTCACCTTTCCAATTTGTATATAAAATTGTTACTTTCTTTTTCTCTTCCATATTTTCACATAATTAATTTTATTTACTCAAAATTAATTCCTTTCTCTTTTCACCCATTAGGGACAGCCTTTCTTGGGCGAAAATTATTTTTTCTAAAAGTTTGTTTCGCCCAAAAAGGGGCGTCCCTATTGGGCGATTATTCTGCTATTGCTAGAATATCGTTTTGTTTTACAATTATATAGTCTTCGCCTTCATATTTTATTTCGGTTCCTGCATATTTTGTTATTACAACTTTATCTCCTGCTTTTACATACATTTTTATTTCTTTTCCGTCTACATTTCCACCAGGTCCTACTGCAATTACTTCTGCAATTTGTGGTTTTTCTTTGCTTCCTTCTGAAAGAATTATTCCACTTTTAGTAGTTTCCTCAGCTTTTGTCATTTTTAATACAACTCTGTCTGCTAATGGTTTTAACATATTAAATTACCTCCTTGTTTTATTACCAAAATTATAAAATTCCAGTAATTTATAGTCTGTTGGAATTCTAATAACATTAGTTCTAAATATGTACAGTTAATTAATAATTGGCTATATTCTAATTTTTTAGCTCTTTACTATTTCTGCTAACATTGCGCCAATGTTTCTTAGCACTCTTTCTTTGTGACTGCTAATAATTTATACCTTTTGTTAGCAAATGTCAATAGAGATTGCTAATTTTCACAAAACTTTCACATTCATTATATGACATATTTTTCAATTTATTCCTTCATTTCCATCTAATATCAGCCTAATCAGAAAATATTTTAATATAAAAAACTACATCTATTAGTGTTTTTTTAATGTAATGTTTGCTTTTTTTACTAATTGGGTATATAATATTATAAATTTACTGTTCTAAGTAAAAAAACTAGTTTTAAGGAGGGAATTCTCATGTCCGCCAAGAGAGCTGTTAACATCTACAATATGCTTCCTGGCGACGCTCTAGTCGCCGAACTTTGCAAATCTTTTTCTGGTCCAGCACTAGAACAAAAACTTGAAATCGTACATCAGTTGGAGTTGTACAATGCCATGTATGATGAAAACTTGTCTCTGGGCGAATTTGAGGACGCTTATATTCGTCATAAAGGAGACAGAGAATTCATTGAGGAGCCCGAGTAATTCGGACTCCTTATTAAAAAATCTTGAAGCATAAAAACTTCAAGATTTTCTTATTTTTTTAAATTCTATTTTTTGTTGCTTTCACTAAGCCTACAAATAATGGTTGTGGTCTATCCGGTCTTGATTTAAATTCTGGATGGAATTGTACTGCTATAAAGTATGGATGATTTTTTATTTCTACAATCTCTACCAGGTTGCCGTCTGGAGATGTTCCAGAGAATACCATTTTCTTTTCTTCCATCTTCTTTTTATAATCATTGTTAAATTCATATCTATGTCTGTGTCTCTCAGATATTTCTTCTGAACCATACAAATTACTTGCAAGTGTTCCTTTTTCAAGTACACAAGGATATGCTCCAAGTCTCATAGTTCCACCTTTTTTTGTTATATTCTTTTGATCTTCCATTATATGTATTACTGGATTTTTTGTATTTGGATTAAATTCTACCGAGTCTGCATCTTTTAAGTCTAAAACATCTCTTGCAAATTCTATTACCGCCATTTGCATCCCCAAACATATTCCTAAAAATGGAACATTATTTTCTCTAGCATATTTCACAGTTTGAATTTTTCCCTCAATTCCTCTGTTGCCAAATCCTCCTGGAACTATAATTCCGTCAAATTTTCCAAGTTTATCTTTAGCATTTTCGGCATTTATTGTTTCTGAATCTACAAATCCAATTTCAACATCAACCTCATTTGCATATCCTGCATGTTTTATACTCTCAACAACAGATAAGTACGAATCTTCCAATTTTATATATTTTCCTACTATTGCAATTTTTACTTTTTTCACTTTTTCGTCTTTATATTTTTTATCTACATTCTTAAAATGCTCTATCATTTTTTCCCATTCTTCATTTTTAGGCTCTATTTTTTCTAATTTTAAATGTTTACATATGCTTGTTGCCAAGCCTTCCTTTTCTAGCATAAGTGGAACTTCATATAAATTTGATGCCGTCATATTTGCAATTACATTTTCTGGTCTTACATTACAGAATAAAGCTATTTTATTTCTAATATTTTCCGTTATTGGAAGTTCTGTCCTACACACTAATATGTCTGGTTTAATCCCTAAAGATTGAAGTTCTTTTACAGAATGTTGTGTTGGTTTCGATTTCAATTCATTTGAACCTGTTATGTATGGTAATAACGTAACATGTATATATACCACGTCTTCTGGATTATTTTCTATTCCAACTTGTCTAATTGCCTCTAAGAATGGCAAGCTCTCTATGTCTCCAACAGTTCCACCAATTTCAGTTATTACAACATCTGCACCATCTTTTCCAAGTGAATATACCTTTTCTTTTATTTCATTTGTTATATGCGGAATTACTTGAACAGTCTTTCCTAAGTAATCTCCTCTTCTTTCTTTTTCTATTACACGTTGATAGATTCTTCCTGTTGTTATACTCGAATTTTTTGTTAAATTTTCATCTGTAAATCTTTCATAATGTCCTAAATCCAAATCTGTCTCTGCGCCATCATCTGTTACAAAAACTTCTCCATGTTCATATGGGCTCATTGTTCCTGGATCAACATTTATATATGGGTCAAACTTTTGGTTTGCTACTTTGTATCCTCTGTTTTTTAATAACCTTCCAAGAGATGCTGCTGTAATTCCCTTCCCTAAACCTGATACAACTCCACCTGTTACAAATACATATTTTGTGCTCATTTTTTCCTCCTTCTACTACATCAATAAACAAAATAAATAGGCTAAAAATACCTAAAAAGGTGTTTTTTTTTAGCCTATTTTTTATTATGCTTTAAACTAATTATTATTTTAACAAATATCTTTTATTTTTGCAATAAATTTTATTTATTCCATTTAAAACTATTTACCACTTCTTTTGTATACTCTTCCAAACTATCATATAGATTTTCATCATTGCTGTAAGTGCTTGCTGAAATAAATGCCATCTTGTCTCCATTAATCAAGTAATAATCAAAAACCATGGCATCTTCATATCCCAACATAATCTCTAATGTTTCATAGCCATTATCTGTCGTAAGTACTTCTATTTGATAATTGTCGAAGCCCATATATTCATAGAAATATCCTTCAAATAAATTTCGTAAATCGTTTAATTCTATTTCTTCACCAAAGTTATTATCTCCATATGATACAGTTATTGTCTCAGGATAACTATGTTCTTCATTTCCTGCCAATACTTCATTAGCATTCATGTATTTATAATATCTCCAAGTTTTCTCAACTGTTGTCTCATCATCTTCTGTACTTTGATTTACTTTATATTCATTCCAAGTATTATCTATTGAAAAACTAACATCATTATTATACACTTTTTTCTTTGATTGACTAATTAATCCAAATGAAAATAATATGCAAGCAACACTCACAACTGTTATTGCAATAGCAATTGCACCTTTCCAGTATGCATGGTGTATTTTTATATTGCTCTCAGCTTCTTCACAATAATAGTATTTTCCCTTGTATTTCTTTATAATACGTAAACTGTATAGG
>CAKOZB010000100.1 GCA_934131055.1 uncultured Clostridia bacterium
GTAAAAGACAATGCCTATTTAAGATATTCAACAATAGAAAACTGGTCAAAAAATATGATGAACCTAAATACTAAAAAAGCAATAGTAGGCAAAAATGCACAAATTGACTGGGTTACAGGTTCATTTGGCTCTAAAGTTTCAATGCTTTATCCAATGAGCATATTAAATGGAGAAGGTGCAAAAACAGAATACACAGGAATTACATTTGCAGGACACGGACAAGACCTAGACACAGGTTTTAAGGTAGTTCACAATGCACCAAACACATCATCAGTTGTAAACTCAAAATCAATTTCAAAAGATGGAGGAGCCTGCACATATAGAGCTTTAGTAAGAATTACAGAAAACGCTAAAAATTCAAAATGTAGCGTAAGCTGTGAGTCGCTAATGCTAGATGACATATCACGTTCAGACACAATTCCAGTAAACGACATAAGAACTGATGAAGTAGAATTTTCACACGAAGCCAAAATAGGAAAAATAAGTGACAAAGAAATATTCTACTTAATGAGCAGAGGATTGTCAGAAGAAGATGCAAAAGCCATGATAGTAAGAGGATTTGCATATCCAATTTCAAAGGAATTACCAGTAGAATATGCGGTAGAAATGAATAACCTAATAAACCTAGAATTGCAAGGTGCAATAGGATAATCGCCCAATAGGGACGCCCCTTTTTGGGCGAAAGAAAGGATTGAAGTAATGCTAAAATTAAATGAAACGCCTGTTAGAACGGCAAATAATTTTAGAATAAATAATATAGAAATAGATGAACAAATACCAGAAATAATTCCAAAGTTTGAAAATGTTCAAATTATAAAGGAAAACAGTGAAATAGATGAAGCTGTTTCGAATAATGAATTAGTTTTTGGAAATAATAAAGAGCTAGAAAATATAGTTTTTTCTAAGGCTAATAGCAAAATTAGAATTGTAAACAATCAAAAGAACGAGAATGTTAAAATTACATATACTTTTGATGAAGATAGCCAAGTTCTTTTAAATCAGATCGATATTGTTGCTAGTAAAAATATAAATGTTGTTATTGAGTACAAGTCGGAGACTGAAAAGGAATGCTTCCATGCTGGAATTATAAGAACATTTGCTAGTGATGGTGCTAAGATAAATGTAACTGTTGTGAATTTGTTAAATGATGTATCTACTAACATTGAGAGTTATGAGAATGATATTGAAGCAGATTCAAAGGTGTATCATAAGTTAATTGATATAGGCGCAAAGGAAAGTATTTCTAATTATTTTTCTAATGCTATTGGAAATAAAGCGGATAATGATTTGAAAACTATTTACTTAGGACAAGGTTCACAAGTAAAAGATTTAAATTACATTGTACATTTACGTGGAGAAAAAACGAATGTTGACATAGATGTGCAGGGAGCTTTGAAAGATAACAGCAAGAAAAATTTCAAAGGAACAATCGATTTCAAGAAAGGTTGCAAAAAAGCAAAAGGAAACGAGAATGAGTATTGTATGTTATTATCAGACAAGGCAAAATCAATAGCACTTCCAATGCTTTTATGCACAGAAGCAGATGTAGAAGGAAATCACTCAACGGCTTCTGGAAAGGTAGATGAATCTGCAGTATTTTATATAATGAGTAGAGGATTAAGCTACAAAGAAGCGGTAAGACTACTTGTAAAGGCAAACTTCAACAAAATTATAGAAGGAATACAAGATGAAGAAGTAAAAACAGAAATATTGCAAGAAATTGATAAAAGATTATAATAAGGAAGGATTTTTAAATGGATTATAAAAAGGATTTTCCGATTTTTAATAATAGAGACATTGCATATTTAGATAGTGGTGCTACAACTCAAAAGCCACAATATGTTATTGATGCAATCGACGAATTTTATGAGCATAACAATGCAAACCCACACAGAGGTGCGTATTCTCTTAGCATAGATGCAACAAATGTGTATGAGGGGACTAGAGAGAAGATTGCAAAGTTTATAAATGCTAGAAAAGCAAATGAGATAATATTCTCTAAAAATGCGAGTGAAAGCTTGAATTTAATTGCATATTCATATGGCTTAGACAATCTAAAGGAAGATGACGAAGTCGTACTTTCAATAATGGAACATCATTCTGACTTAGTACCATGGCAGTATGTTACTAAAAAGACTGGTGCAAGTTTGAAATATATGTATATAAATGACGAATTCGAATTGTCGAAAGAAGAAATCGAAAGCAAGATAACAGACAAGACAAAAATAGTCGGAATTACACATGTATCAAACGTGCTAGGAACAATAAATAATGTAAAAGAAATAATAAAATATGCACATAAAAAGGGAGCAGTAGTAATTGTAGATGCTTCTCAAAGCATACCTCACATGAAAATTGATGTACAGGATTTAGATGCAGACTTTGTAGTATTCTCAGGACATAAAATGTTTGCTCCACTTGGAATAGGTGTATTATATGGAAAAGAAAAATTATTAAACAACATGAATCCATTCCTAATGGGTGGTGACATGATAGAATATGTTTACGAACAAGACACAACATTTGCTCCACTTCCAAACAAATTCGAAGCTGGAACACAAAATGTAGAAGGCGTTGTAGGGCTTGGAGCAGCAATTGACTATATAAACAAGGTTGGATATGACAATATAGAAAAAATAGAAAAAGAAGTAGTAAGCTATGCAAGACAGGAATTATCAAAACTAGATTACCTAGACTTATACATGAGTCCAAATGAAGAAAACCACTCATCAGTAATATCATTCAACATAAAAGGCGTACACCCACACGATGTTGCAAGCATGCTAGACTTTAAAGGAGTTTGTGTAAGATCTGGAAACCATTGTGCACAGCCATTATTAAGATATATGGGAATAGACTCAACATGTAGAGCCAGCTTTAGCATATACAACACCAAGGAAGATGTTGATAGACTAGTAGACGCAATAAAATTCACTTACTCAAAATTTGAAAAATTTATAAAATAATGTACATTTCGGGGACGGAGCAAAAAATGTACAAAAGTTTTATGAACTAAAAAGCGCTAGTGCATATGTGCATATGAAAAAATTATAAATATTAAATTTTCGCCCACCAAAGGGCGTCCCTATTGGGCGAAGAAAGGAAAAAAATGGACGATTTACAAGATGTATATAATGATTTAATAATGGAACATAGCATGAATTCATACAATAAGAAAAAACTAGAAACTTGTGATTTGTGCGAAATGGGACATAACCCAAACTGTGGTGATGAAATAGAATTGCAAGTAAAGTTAAATGGTGATGTTATAGAAGATATGGCCTTTTCTGGACATGGATGTGCTATTTCTCAAGCTTCTACTTCAATAATGATAGATACTCTAAAAGGTAAAACAGTTGAAGAAGCAAAGCAAATTATAGATACTTTTATTGGAATGATAAAAAGAGAAATAACTGACGAAGCAGAACTAAAAAAACTTGACGAAGCAATAGCTTTAAGAAACGTATCAAACATGCCAGCAAGAGTAAAATGTGCATTGCTAGCATGGCATACTTTAGAAGATATGATAGAAAAGAAAAATAATAATTAATAATTTAATGAAATAAATATTAAATAGAACTGAATTGTTGAATAAAGGTTTAACAATTTAGTTTTATTTTTTTAGAATAATAAATTAATAGGTAAATATAAAATTGTTATGTTTATATAACGAATAAAACAATATGTTTTATAGACGAAATTAAGGAATTATTATCTCATGAGTGATATAAAGATACTATAAAAATTATGTAGGAAAAGGATGGAACAAAAAATGTTGTTATTAACAAAAAAATTAAAAGGAGTAAGAGAGATTATAGTATCAAGAAAGAGAAGAAAAAATTTTAGAGTGGTTACAGAGGAATGGCTTAAATATAAGAAAAATACTGTAAAGAAATCTACGTATTACAATTATTTATATAGTGTTGAGAAATATCTATATCCTAGATTTGCAGACCAAGATATTACCAAAATAAAAGACTATAATGATTTTATAGAAAAACTTACAGATACACTGGCACCTAAAACTGTAAGAGATATTATTACAAAATTAAAGGAGATAATAAATTTTTACGAAGAAGAACATAATACAAAGTTAAACATAAAAAAGATGAGTTTGCCTAAAATGAACAAAAAAGAGATACAAATTTTATCAAATAAAGAGAAACAAAAATTAGAAAAATATTGCATACAGCAAAATGATTTAAAATCATTGGGAATATTAATATGTTTAAATACTGGACTAAGAGTTGGAGAAGTTTGTGCTTTGAGATGGGAAAACGTTGACTTTGAAACTAGAAGAATACATGTAGAGAAGACTATAGAAAGAATATATTCTAAAGAAGAAAACAAGACCGTTGTTATTATAGATACACCAAAATCAATAACATCAGTAAGGACTATTCCTATAAATAGTAAATTATATAATATTTTAAAACAGATAAGAGGAAAAAGTAAAAAAACTGATTTTGTATTAACAGGCTCGAGTGAACACTATGTGGAACCAAGAAATTATCAATATAATTTTAAAGAGATACTAAGAAATAGTAAGGTGAAACAGTATAAGTTTCATACTTTAAGACATACATTCGCAACAAATTGTATAGAGGCGGGAATGGATATAAAATCCTTGAGCGAAATATTAGGACATGCAGATGTAAGTATAACTTTAAACATATATGTGCATTCATCTGATAAGGCAAAAAGAAAATACCTAGAAAAGATATAAACAGGGACATGTAATAAAGTCCCTGTAATAAAAAATTATTCTTCTAAATTGTTTAGTCCATATTCTATTATTTGATTTATAACATTATTAAAGCTTAGTTTATTTTTTTCAGCAAGTTCTGTTATCTTATCAAAAGTAGAACCACTTATCCTAATTGTCCTAGTTATTGTATCATTACTCTTTGAGGTATTATTTATTTTAAATTTTTTCATATATATCACCTAAATATAGTGTACACAAA
>CAKOZB010000101.1 GCA_934131055.1 uncultured Clostridia bacterium
CTTCCTGTCCCATTATTAATGGGAGAACTTAGAAAATAAAATAATAATAACTTTTCTTTTTTTATGTTACTGAGTATTTTGTCAAACTTTCTTTTTATGTAAATACTTACAAGGACATTGGTTTGTTTCTATAGCTTCTGATGTGTAACTTTTAACTACAAACAATTGCAAAACAACTGAGTAATTAGGTTGGCACATCGAAAGTTTTATAGAATCTGCAAGACTGGGCGGAGACCGCGGCAATTAGAGTTCGTGTTGGTGTTAGAGTTGAACAAGTTACTGTACGTGATTGAGCTACCTGACACATAGCGTAAGTTGAAGTTACTGTTGTTCCAATTTGCATTGACGCAGCGCGACGAAAGCCAATCCAACGAGTTTCCTAGCCATTAACAACCATGCCCTATATTATTTTCGTACTCGTTTATATAATCTTCTATTTTTTCTAGTATGCTTGAAAAATCTCTCTTGCCACACAATTCATCAAGCTTACTCGTAATTTCATTTATTTTCATTTTTTCCATACAATATTTTTTTGAAGCTTCATATCTTCTCTTATATGTATTTAATTTTTTAAAATCTTTAAATATGTCATGTTTATTTTTTACTTTTATTACATAATTAATTTTCTTATCTTCGAGGTCTAACAAAACCTTATCAAGTGAATTACGAGGAAAGCCCGTAGTTATCACATATTCTTCTTTATCTTCTAATGTTCTATATAATTTATTTTTTATTTTGTATTTGAATATATAACATAATATGTACGAATCTTTTCCATAAACATTATAAAAACTTCCACTTAACACTAACAATATAGAATCAGGATAATTTTGATGATATTCTGTTTCCATATCTCGTATAGTTTCATATCTTAACATTTGATACCTCTTTATAATTCACAATAACATCTGTATAGAGCCACTCCCAAATGTCCAAGGCCATTTAGGGAGCAGACTCTACACTTCATAATTCATCTCTTGGTTCTGTTTATATTTTTTTGGATATTGGACTATTTAGAAACTTGCAAGACTGGGCGGAGACCGCGGCAATTAGAGCCCGTGTTGGTGCTAGAGTAGAACAAGTAACTGTACGTGATGGAGCTACCTGACACATAGCGCAAGCGGAAGTAACTGCCGTACCAATCTGCATAGACGCAGCGCGACGAAAGCCAATATTCTTTTCCTGCATTAATTCTTGCAGTATTTCTATTTGCTCCTCCCCAATAAGCATTATATATAATCTTTAATCCTGGGTCTGCATTGTATTTTTCGTATGCATATGAATTTTTTTGATCATTTGATACAAATGAGTTTGTTCCTGCATTACTTAAAATATATGAACTTATCTTTGCATCCGAATATCCTTTACTTGGATTACTTGTGTTTAAATTTTCTCCTCCTTCATACTGTGTAAATAGTGTTGGTGACCATCTATTATTGGTTGATGTTATTTTATTTGGTGCTGTACTATCATTTGCGTTTGTTGACCATACACCTCCATATGAACCATTACTTATTTTACTTTCATCCATAAAATCTTCATATTTTGCATTTCTTGCTAATACTACTTTTACTTTTTTCGTTGATCCATCACTTAGTTTTATTTCTGTTAGATTTCCATATAAATTATTGCATACTGTATCTATTGCTAGAACTCCATTGTTATAGCCTGCTGCTCCTGTTAATCTTACCTGCAAATTTGTTGCTCTATCTGCTATATAATAATCATAATTCTTCGTATCAAAATTTCCTGTTAGTGCATCATATCCACCATCTGTCAATTTTGTCCATGTCATGCTTGTTTCTATTGTTGGTAAGCCTGAATCTATTTTCTTAATTGATTTAATATCTACTCCTAATAGACTTGCAATTGAATCTGCTTTTACATATCCATGTGCATCTGTTCCTGTTTTTCCTTTATAAAATGGATCTGTTGTTACTGTTGTACCTACTGTTTTGTTTGAAATAACACTTCCATCTACTGTTATTACTGGACGTAGTGCACAATTATATGTGTTATTTGATCCAGACGTATTAAATCCATTAACTTGAAATAAATTGTAATTAGTATATGCACCATCCGTTCTTATATAGTTTATTGCATAACATTCGTATGCTATATTTTCTGAATATTGCACTTTTCCACCCTGTGAATCATAACCATACCATGTCTGTCTTGATGCTAACCAATAATTATTTCCCGTGTTCCTTATATCTTCTGATATTTTACTTGTTGCAGATTTTATACTCCTTATTGTTGGAGAAGTACTTGCCAAAAGCATATTTGCATTGCTTGCCTGTGTTCCAGAGGTCACACCTGCATCTATATAATTACTAATCTGTTCAGTTGAATATCCATCATTTTCTACATCTTTTGTATTTATAACCGGTTGTATTTTTTGTCCCTGTTCATATTTTCTATTTAACTGATATACTACATTATAAAAGTCTGTAAGATTTGCACTTCTTGCTGATTTTACTTTCTGTCCATTTATCTCTAAATTTCCATATAATTTTGAGCATATTTCATTAAGCGCTTTTGCTCCATTTGTGTATCCATTTATTCCTGATAGTGAAACTTCAAATCCTGTATTATTTTTTGCTATTAAGTTTACAGAGCCATCACCATTTACACTTAATACTTCCCAGCCTAAGTCCTCGGTTTCTAATTCTCCAGCTTCTACCATGGCTATTCCTGGTACGTCTTCATTGTTATTATCTAAAACTTGCTTTATATGTCTATTTACTCCGTTACCATCTGTTTTTCCTAAATATTCAAATGTATAATCATCTAAATTTACAAGATATTTATATCCTCTGTAGGCTACTTGAGCATGTCCATCTCCATTATTTAAGAAGTCCTCTATGCCCTCATTTCCTATATTTGAGCTTAGATAATCGGCCAATCTAAAATTATCACCGTCTCCATTTGCCAACCTTAGCCCAGTTAAATACATACTAAAGCTTTCTGTCGCACTAGATTCTTCAGTTTTAGCAGCAGCCTCTTGAGCTTTTGTTATTATTCCATTGTCTCCTAGTACTAAATTAAGACTTATACCAGCCAAAATTAATAGTACAACAACTGTTACAACCAATGCAACCAATGTTATTCCTTTCATCGTCCTTGTTTTGTTCCTTAACATTTTTCTTCTCCCTTCCTTATATTGGTAAAATCATATAACAAAAAACGAAACATATAAAAAACGTACTTTGTGATTAATTTTAATTAAAATAGCAACAATAGCCTGTTTTGATTAAAACAGACTTTTGTCGCTATTTATTATATTTTTCACTAAAGAATACGTATGTACAGTTTCAATGCATACAGCAATTATGTTTTTCATATTTTCTCCTTTGTTTTTCGTTTTATTACAGCTATTATGATATATCAACGCATATGGTTTGTCTATTGGCTATATAGCCAGTATTTTTTCAAAAAAATATG
The DNA here is from genome assembly GCA_934131055.1 of uncultured Clostridia bacterium. Taxonomy (GTDB): domain Bacteria; phylum Bacillota; class Clostridia; order TANB77; family CAG-508; genus CAG-245. Next base: position 3,445 of record CAKOZB010000101.1, read on the forward strand.
GTTTTACGTATTATTCTTTATTACTAATATGTATGTTTTCTATCTCTCCTTTCAGTTCTCTTGATATTATATTTTGTATTTGAGCTATTTGCTCTTCTTTAAGTTCTTTTGCTTTTACAATTATGCTTATGCTATCTCCATTTATAAATATTATTAAATCCTGAAATCCTTTGTTTTTTATTAGATTTTCTGCTATCATTATTGCATTTCTAGTATCATTTATTTTCTTTATTTCATTTTCTGAAATTTCCTTTTGAGTTTCTGAGATTTGACTATTACTCAATATTTTTTGATAACTTTCTAGCATTTGTGAATACATCTTATCTCGTTCTAGTCTAAGTTCTGCAAAATATTGGTCTCCACTAGTTTCTGTTACATTTGTAGATGTATTTATTTCATTTTGAACGGTATTTTTATCGTTTTCTTTATTTTCAGTATTTTGTTCATTCGATTTTATTTCATCCTCATTTTTAGTAGAATCATCTGTAATATTCTGTGCATCATTATTATCAGCCACGTTTGCACTCACGAGTGTTGCATCTCCAATTCCCGCATATTTTTCAGAGTCTGTTAATACCGCTGTTTCTAATGCTTGTTTTTCATTGCTTGTATAATTCATGTAGCCCGCAGCAATCAGCATTATTGCTATAACAGAAATTATAATTTGATTTTTCTTTAAAATCTGTTTCATATTCACAATCTCCTCTTATTTTCATATTTTTTAATCTTTCATTTCGAAGACTTGTATTTTATATGTAGCCAGTCCAGTCACCGCTTCTACCGCCTGCACTATGCTTGTTTTTATGTTTGCATCATTTGCTCCTTGCGCAGTTATTATCGCACCTTCTATTTTAGGATTTATCACACTCTGGGTTATTGGTGTTTTCGTTCCGTTCTTGTCTTCATATATTACATCTTTCTTCGTAGTGCTTTCATTCACAGTTCTTGTGCCTCCGCCAGAATCAGTTTCTTCCGTCGTGCTAGTGCTAGAATCCTCATCATACATCGGAATAATCTGGCTAGTTTGTGAATATGTAATTAATACTTTTGTTTTACCAACTCCCTTTATATTTGATAATATATTCTCCAATTTCTGTTCTATTCCATTTTCTTCAGTTGCTACTGTCTGTGTTTCATTTTCTACCGTGGCAAGCTTTTTATTTGTATCTGTTGTTACATTGTCTTTTTTCTTATCCCCGCTCCAAATATAGTTAATTGCTACAATTGTGACTATCATTATAATTATAAGTACAACTAAATTTTCCATCTTCTTTTTGCTATTACCATTTTCTTCGCCACTTTTTTCTTTAATTTTTTGAAGTTTCTCCTTAAACATCTTTCTTTATTGGCACTAAAAGTGCACTCCTCCTTTAAGAAATATTAATGTTCTTTTTATCTATGTCATAAGTTTCGCTTATGTAATCTTTCACTTCTTGTTTATCATCATCACTTAATGTTTTACTATCTTTTTGACTGATTGTATTTCCAATTACTACAGTATTTATTACTATTTCATT
>CAKOZB010000102.1 GCA_934131055.1 uncultured Clostridia bacterium
ATAGAATTTATTTCAACTAGATATTCAAACTTAGTTCCATACTTTGTAGCAATAGAACCCTTTTGGTCAAATTCTCCTAAATCATATAAATCATAAACACCATAACCAACGTCATCTTTTCCACCATTTCCTTTATATGCTGGTGGAAACCAAACTTGTGTTATTCCCGTTTTTGCAAGATATGGTGCTTCATTTACAGCAGTTTTCCAAAGGCTTCCGTCAGAAGGGAGATACCATTCGAAAAATTGCATCATTGTTTCATTTGTTTTCAAAAAAATCACTCCTAAAATTCTTATTCATGATGCAATTATATCATAAAATTGCAAAAATTGAATAATAAAGTAAAAAAATGCAGAAAAATCCAAATTAAAATAACTTGAATCCAAAGAAAAATATTATATTGAAAACTTCCAGATAAAAGTATGAAAGCAAAATATAAGAAAATTTTACTTATAAATTGCAAAACAATCAATAGAATGGTAAAATGGAAAGGAAGCAAATGGCCGATTTAAAAGAATGTCAATTAAACAAATTGCTGAAATTGTGGAAATGAATGTTGAAAAAGTAGAGAAAATAATTAATGGTAAGTGATTCGCTATAGCGAAAGATATTGAAATAAACACATAAATATGTTAAAATATGATAGTATTTTAGCGTATTTAATACGCTATGCTGTGTAACCAAAATCCTAATAAATGGAGGAGAATTGCTATGACAGAAAAATTACTTCGGGACGTTATCAAGGAAGCAAAAGAAAAAAAACAATTAGGAATAGTTGTTTGGTCCAGCTGGACTACATGGGAAAATATGGGGCAAGGAAATAAAGAAGTTGAAGACCTTGCTATGGAGCAAATTGCCGAAGGCAAAGAAGCAACGATGAATATAAAATGTGGGTTTTCAATGCCAGCATTTATCGCAATTCCTGTAGAAAAGTTCGAAGCTGGAGAAAAATATTTTAATTACGTTTTCAATGCTTGCAAAGAAGGGCGTTACGAAGGTCCAATCAAGTTTGTTCCGTCAAATGAATTTAGCGAATTCTTTTAAGGAGGTAAAGGAGGTCCCCGTTTGGGAACCTCTTAAATTTTTATTATAATTAAAGAGAAAAGAATATAAATCTGTATTGAAAAATAATCCTTTTGATGATAGAATTAGACAAAATATTACAAATGGGGGAAAAACAATGCCAGATTTTGTACATTTACACGTGCATAGTGAGTTTAGTTTACTAGATGGAGCAAACAGAATTAAAGATTTACCAGTTAGAGCAAAAGAGCTTGGAATGAAGGCTATGGCCGTTACAGACCATGGCGTTATGTTTGGTGCAATCGATTTTTATAAGGCATGTTTGGCAAATGGAATTAAGCCTATAATTGGTTGTGAGGTGTATGTTGCCCCAAGAGGAAGAGCGGATAAAGACCCTAATATTGATGCAAGATATAACCACTTAATTTTACTTGCGAAGGATAATGAGGGCTATAAAAATCTTACAAAACTTGTTTCTATAGGATTTACAGAAGGATTTTATTATAAACCCAGAATTGATAAAGAAGTGTTAGAAAAATATCATGAAGGATTGGTTTGCTGCAGTGCTTGTTTGGCTGGAGAGATTTCTCAGGCAATTCTAAAAGGAGATATGGAAGAAGCTGAGAGAGTGGCAACCTGGTTTAAGAATGTATTTGGAGAAGATTATTATCTGGAAATACAAAATAATGGGATTAAAGAGCAGGTATTAGTAAATCAAAAACTAATTGAACTTTCAAGAAAGTTGAATATAGAGCTTGTTGCAACAAATGATTCACACTATTTAAGAAGAGAAGATGCTTACAACCACGAGATTTTGCTTTGTATTCAGACAGGCAAGAAGATTACAGACGAAGATAGAATGAAGTTTGAAACAGACGAGCTGTATATCAAGTCGCCGGAAGAGATGGCAGACTTTTTCGCCGGTGTGCCTGAAGCAATAGAAAATACTGTAAAGATTGCAGATAAGTGTAATGTAACCTTCGAATTTGGACACACAATACTTCCAAATTATGATGTGCCAGATGGGTTTGCTACACATTACGATTATCTAGAAAAGCTATGTAATGATGGAATAAAAAATAGATACGGAGACAATCCTTCACAAGAAATTATAGACAGAAAAAATTACGAGTTAGGCGTAATCAAGAAAATGGGCTATGTCGACTATTTCTTGATTGTATGGGATTACATACATTATGCTAAGACTCAAGGAATACCAGTTGGACCAGGAAGAGGTTCTGGAGCTGGTTCTATTGTTGCGTATGCGATAGAAATTACAGACATAGATCCAATGAAATATGCCTTACTTTTCGAAAGATTTTTAAATCCAGAGAGAATAAGTATGCCCGATTTTGACGTTGACTTTTGTTATGAAAGAAGACAAGAGGTAATAGACTATGTTTCTAGAAAGTACGGTCCAGACCACGTTTCGCAGATTATTACTTTTGGAACTATGTCTGCCAGAATGGTTATAAGAGATGTAGGAAGAGTTTTAGATGTTCCTTATGCAACAGCTGATAAACTTGCAAAAATGGTTCCAAACGAGCTACACATCACAATAAAAAAAGCACTGGAGCAAAACAAGGAATTCAAAGATGAGTATGAAAATAACCCAGAAACAAAGAAACTACTGGATATTGCAATGGCTTTGGAGGGAATGCCAAGACAGGCTTCAACACACGCTTGTGGAATAGTTATTACAAAAGACCCAGTTGTAACTTATGTTCCACTATATGTAAGAGATGGAATGATTTCGACACAATATATAATGACAACTCTTGAAGAATTAGGTCTACTAAAGATGGACTTCTTAGGACTTAGAACTCTAACAGTTATACAAGATACCATAAATTTGGTTAAGAAAAATAGGGGAATAGACGTAAAATTTGACCAAGGAATGAATGATCCAAAGGTATTCAAATTGTGGCAAGATGGAAACACGATGGGAATATTCCAATTTGAGAGTCAAGGTATGACAAACTTCATGAAGGAACTTAAGCCAGACTGTTTGGAAGATTTAATTGCCGGAGTTTCATTATACCGTCCAGGACCAATGGACCAAATTCCAAGGTATATATCGAATAAAAAAGACCCAGACCATGCTGTATACACACATGACAGCCTAAAACCAATATTAAAAGTAACTTATGGCTGTATGGTTTACCAAGAGCAGGTTATGCAGATAGTTAGAGATTTAGCAGGCTACTCGCTAGGACGTGCAGATTTGGTACGTCGTGCCATGGGTAAGAAAAAACTAGAAGTAATGGCAAAAGAAAGAGAAATATTCATACATGGTCAAGTAGACGAAAATGGAAACATAATTGTACCAGGCTGTGTAAGAAATGGAATAGACGAAAAATCTGCCAATAAGATATTTGATGAGATGTCTGAATTTGCAAAATATGCTTTCAACAAATCACATGCTGCGTGCTATGCAGTAGTATCATACAGAACAGCATATTTAAAAGCATATTATCCAGCAGAATTTATGGCAGCAATGCTAAACAGTTTTTTAGGAAATTTAGATAAAATTCCAGAGTACATCGATGAATGTAAAAGAATGAATATTGAAATTCTAAAGCCAGACATTAATAGGAGTTATACGAAGTTTACAGTAGATGATGGCAAAATAAGATTCGGATTAGGAAGTATTAAGAACGTTGGACTTGCTGCAGTAGACACGATTGTTGCTAATAGAGATAAGAATGGAGACTATCTAAGCTTCACAGATTTCTGCGAGAGAATGGAAGGCGAAGCCGTAAATAAAAAATGTATAGAAAGTTTAATAAAGGCAGGAGCTTTTGACAACTTTGCAGAAACTAGAAGTACGCTAATGGCTTCATTTGAAGACATAATAGACACAATTTCTGGAGCATCAAAAAAGAACATACAAGGTCAAGTTTCGATGTTTGATATGGCAATGCCACAAACAGACTCAAGCAAAGACGATATGGAAAAGCTAAAATACAAATACACAACTTTAAAAGAATATTCAGATCAAGAATTGCTATCGATGGAAAAAGAAATGCTTGGAATCTATGTATCTGGACATCCACTTGAAAAATATAGAGGATTAATAGAAAAATTTGCAGACGTGAATACGCTTCAGATGAGGGATGCAAGCGAATTAGTTAGCACAGAAAACGAAGAAGATATGTCACCAGAAAAATTAGCTGGCAGAGTACAACAATTAAAAGACGGACAATTTGTAAAATATGCTGGAATAATAACTGGAATAAAGAAAAAATACACAAAAAATAACAAATTAATGGCATTTGTTACAATAGAAGATTTGTATGGAAGTGTAGATGTAATCGTATTCGAAAATTGTTACAATCAATGTTCAAACGAATTGATAGATGAGAATATAGTACTCGTGGAAGGACGTCTAAGCATAAGAGAAGATGAGGCTCCGAGCATAATTGCAAGAACAATAAGAAACTTAGAAGATGTAGCAAATAATCCAAGTTATACAAATACATCAGTTAATAACGAAAATGGTGCAAATCAAGCAGTAAAAATATCTAAAAAAAGATTAAACATAAACATAACTAATTTAGATGAAGCACAAAAAGACAGACTAAGAGGGGCATTGAAATTCTTCAATGGGGATAGAAACAACACTCAAATAGAAATAATAAATGGAGAAAAAATAGCTCCAGCAGGAGGTTTATTCGTAACACCAGAAATATTAGAAGAAATACAAGAAATTGTAGGAATAGAAAATGCTGTATTTGAAAAATAATTATAAAATGATATATTTTAATCAAAGAAAAATTATGAACGAAAATGAAATGATGCAAATTTTGTCGAACGATTATAAGGTGAAATTAAAAAAATAT
>CAKOZB010000103.1 GCA_934131055.1 uncultured Clostridia bacterium
ATACTGTATATTTTGATTATTATTCTTGATTTTTTCACTATTTGAGCGTATAATTTCCTTATATTAATTTAGAGATGGGAGTGTTTCTTATGGAAAAAGTAACAATTAAAGATTTATATCGTAACACAGAAAATTACATTGACAAAGCTGTTGAAGTTGCTGGCTGGGTTAAAACAGTTAGAGATTCAAAAGCTTTTGGATTTATAGAATTAAATGATGGTTCTTTTTTCAATAATTTGCAAATAGTTTTCAACGACAAATTAGCAAATTTTGAAGAAGTTCGTAAATTAACAATCAGTTCATCTATTATAGTAAATGGAAAAGTTGTAAAAACAGAGAATGCAAAACAACCATTCGAAATTCATGCAGATAGCGTAGAAATATTCAATCTAGCAGATGCAGATTATCCATTACAAAAGAAAAGACATTCTTTTGAATATTTAAGAACTGTTGCACATTTACGTCCAAGAACAAATACTTTTAACGCAGTATTTAGAATTAGAAGTGTTGCAGCATTTGCAATACATGAGTATTTCCAAAATAACGGATATGTATATGTTAATACTCCTATAATAACATGTGCCGACTGTGAAGGTTCAGCAGAAATGTTTAAACTTACTACATTAGATTTGGACAAGCCACTTCCTCAAAAAGATGGCAAAACAGATTTTAGTGAAGACTTATTTGGCAAAAAAGCTTACATTACAGGTTCTGGACAACTTCATGGCGAGACATTTGCAGAAGCATACGGAAAAATTTACACATTCGGGCCAACATTAAGAAGCGAAAATTCAAACACAAAAACACATGCAAACGAATTCTGGATGATAGAACCAGAAATAGCATTTTGCGATTTGGAGCAATTAATGGACATAGAAGAAGATTGCTTAAAATTCGTAGTTTCTAGAGTTTTGGAGAAGTGCCCAGAAGAAATGGAATTCTGTGACAAATTTATAGAACAAGGATTAATCGACAAGCTATACAAATTAGTTAATTCAAAATTTGTCAGAATTGACCACAAAGAAGCTATCGATATTTTAAAGAAAGCAGACAAAGAATGGGAATTTAAACCTGAATATGGCGAAGATTTAGCAAAAGAACATGAGAAATATTTAACAGAATATTTCAATGGACCAGTATTTGTAAAGAATTGGCCAAAAGACATAAAATCATATTACATGAAGCTTAACCCAGATGGAGAAACTGTTGCAGGTGTTGACCTAGAAGTTCCTGGAGCAGGAGAAATTATGGGTGGTTCTCAAAGAGAGGAAAATTACGATAAACTAGTTGCTCGTATGAAGGAAATGGGTATTGCAACAGAACCATTATATTGGTACCTAGACTTACGTAGATATGGTTCAGTAATTCACTCTGGTTTCGGATTAGGATTTGAAAGACTTCTTATGTACATTACAGGAATCGAAAACATAAGAGATGTAATACCTTATCCAAGAACACCAAATAACTGTGATTTCTAATACGTTAAAAGAAACATTATTGCTTCTTTTTGTTTGCAATATTATTAAATCTTTCAAAAAAATAAATTAGACTTTTAAAGAGCATTCAAATTTACTTGAATGCCCTTTATTTTATTTATTAATTTTTTGTCTTACATATTCGTACAACATAATGCCAGTTGCAACAGATGCATTTAAGCTTTCTGTCTTTCCCAGCATAGGTATTTTTACCCTGTTATCCGCTATTGCCTGTACTTCTTTTGAGACACCATTTGCCTCATTTCCAATTACAATTACTTTTTTATTGTATTCTATATCATAAACACTATCGCTTGTATCTAGCGAAGTTACAACAACTTTGAATTTATTCTTCTTTATTTCTTTAAGGGTCGCAACCAAATCATTAGTTTCTATTACTTTTACCCTTAATATTGCTCCCATGGTTGACCTTACGACTTTTGGATTATAACTATCCGCAGTTGTTTTTGTAACTATTATCTGTTTTAAATTTACACTATCTGCAGTTCTTAAAATAGTTCCTAAATTTCCTGGGTCTTGTATTCCATCTAGTGCAAGGATTATATCTTGATCATATTGTATTTTTTCTGTTTTACTAGGCTTTTCTAAAACAGCAAGAATTCCCTGTGGAGCAACTACATCAGTCAAAAAGTTAAATACTTTTGCATTTACATATATACAATCATATTTTGCAATTTCATATAAAAGTTTCTGTTCTATATCTCCAGTTTTTAAGCACTCTTCGCAAACAACAATCTTATCTATTTTAGCATTTGCTACAATAGCCTCTTCAATCATCTTCACGCCTTCGATTATATACAAACCAGCTTCATCTCTGTACTTTTTATCTTTTAACTTTTTAATATTTTTTACAGTTTCATTATCTTTACTAGTAATAATTTGCATAGCCACTCCTTTTAAGAATTTTATACTTTGTTATATCAGAAATAATTCATTATTTTAAAAATCAAACTGGAAGCTCGCCTTTGAGGGGTCCGAATGGAGCCCCGACCAAGAGCGACATGTTGGATTTTAAAAATTGAATTATTTCTGTATAGACACTAACATTTCCTTAATCATTTCTATTATTTTCTTTTCGTCTTTTTCATTTGTGTTTAATGTTATGTATGGTTCGATTCCCTGAGAAAATCTTATCTTTGGTCCATATTTTGTTACTAATTTGTTGATAATATCACCATCTATTTTGATGTTATCTTTATCTAAGTAGAATACTACATTCTTACCTTTTTGTGATAGTTTAAGCACATTTGCGTTTCTTGCAAGTATTTTTATTCTTGCAATTTCTATTAAATTTTCAACTTCTGTTGGCATTGTTCCATATCTATCTATTATTTCATCTATAACGTCTTCTATATCTTTATTGTTTCTACACAATGCAATATCTTGATAGATTTCGATTTTTTGTGCGCTGTCTTCTATGTATGTTTCTGGAATATAGCTTGATAAATCGATGTCTATTTGTACGTCTTTTTCTTCTTTTACTGGTGTTCCCTGCATCTCTCTTACTACTTCATCTAGTAACTTACAGTATGTATCATATCCAACTTGTTCCATGTGTCCAGATTGAATTTCTCCAAGCATGCTTCCTGCACCTCTGATTTCCAAGTCTCTCATGGCAATTTTAAATCCAGAACCAAATTCGGTAAATTCTTTTATTGCTTTCAATCTCTTGTCTGCAACTTCTGATAATAATTTGTCTCTTCTATATGTTACATATGCATAACCTTGTCTGTCTGAACGACCAACTCTTCCACGTATTTGGTACAATTGGGCAAGTCCAAGTCTATCTGCATTTTCTACTATTATTGTGTTCGCATTTGGAATATCTATTCCAGATTCCAAAATTGTTGTACAAACAAGTACGTCTGTTTTATGCTCAATAAAATCTTGCATTATACTTTCAATCTCTGCTCCAGTCATTTTTCCGTGTGCAAATTCGACTCTCGCCTCTGAAACTAATTTTGAAATTTCATCTGCTTTTCTTATTATTTTTTCAACATTATTGAACAGATAGAATACTTGACCATTTCTTTCAAGTTCTCTTGTTATTGCTTCTTTAATAACTTCATCATCATATTCTAACACATAAGTTTGAACAGGTTTTCTGTTTTGAGGTGGCTCATAGATTACAGACATATCTCTTACTCCAACAATCGACATATGCAATGTTCTTGGAATTGGTGTTGCAGTCATTGTAAGTACATCTATGTTTTCCTTCAATTTCTTAATTTTTTCCTTATCCTTTACACCAAATCTGTGTTCCTCATCTATAATTAGCAAGCCTAAGTCTTTAAATTCAACATCTTTGCTCAAAAGTCTATGTGTTCCAACTACTACATCTACTTCTCCGAGTTTTAGTTTTTTTATTACCTCATCTTGCTCTTTTTTAGTTCTAAATCTGTTTAGCAATTCGACTTTTATTGCAAACTCTTCCATTCTAGTCTTGAACTCTTCATACTGCTGGTTTGCAAGAATTGTTGTTGGGACCAAATATGCAACTTGCTTTTGATCCATTACAGCCTTAAATGCTGCACGGATTGCAACTTCTGTTTTTCCATAACCAACATCTCCACAAAGTAGTCTATCCATTGGTTTGTTAGACTCCATGTCTTTTTTCACTTCTGCAATACATCTTAATTGGTCATCTGTTTCTTGGTATGGAAAACTATCCTCAAACTGTTTTTGCCAAGGTGTATCTTTAGAAAACATAAAGCCTTGAGCCTTCTGTCTTCTAGCATATAACTCGATTAAATCTCTAGCAACTTCTTTTAAATTGTTCTTTACTCTGGCCTTAGTATTTTCCCACTCTTTGCTTCCAAGCTTATTAAGTTTAGGCTCTCCATCGCCACCACCAACATATTTTCTAATGTTATCAAGCATATCTGTTGGTACATACAAAACATCATCGTTTTTATACTTAACCTTTATATAATCCTTGGTAATTCCGTCTGCTGTTGTAATAGTATTTACACCAATGTAAATTCCTATTCCTTGTGTCTTGTGAACAACATAATCTCCGGCTCTTAAATCTGCAAAAACAACCTTTTCTCCCTGTTTGAAAGAATCTGTATGCTTTTTCTTTTTTGGTTCACTCGCAATAAAATCTTCGCCCGTAATTACCATTACATTTGTCTCGTAATTTTCAAAACCAGACGACAAGCTTCCATTTGATATAATTACCGTTTTATTTTTAAAATATTCCTCAATTGAAT
>CAKOZB010000104.1 GCA_934131055.1 uncultured Clostridia bacterium
GACTTAGTATTCACGTCCTCATCTATTTCAGTTAATTGCCCTTCAAGTTTTGAAATTGCATTTTCATTATAACTTACTTCATATTCTAAATGTATTTTTTTATTTCCAAGATCATTTTTTATCTGTTTTATTCTTTCAATCTGTGCCTTATTCTTTTCGAACCCTTGAACTCTATTTAATTTCTTTTCTAGCTTTGGTTTCTTTTCTTCTCTTTCTTTTTTAGCATTTTCCAAAGCCTTACTTAAGCTTTCTTTTCTGGCTTTTTTAGCTTCTACAGCTTTTTTATCTTCTTCTTTTTCACTTTTGCTTAATGCTTCAATTTCAGTTGACAAATTAATCATTTGAGCAGTTATCTTTTCTACTGCATTATCCAAGCCACCTATTTGTTGCTTTAAAGATTCACCTGTTAAATGTATAAATTCAGGTGACATTTTTAAGTATTGTTGATATTCATTTTCAATTTTATTACTTCTCTTAGCCATTTTATCAATCTCCTTTTATAACTCATATGTCTATATTATAGCATATATAATTTATTTTTTCAATACTTTATGTATACTAGGTCTTATTTATCACAATAAATATACCATAAGAGAAAAAATTTGTGTGTATTTTAACAAAAATGTAATATTTTGTTATATTTTTGTAATACTTTGCATGTAAAATCATTTGACAAACTTTAAATAATATGTTATCATTCTATTACAAATAAAAATGTTTGATTCCAACGGTCAAACTTGTAATCGTATGTGTACCTGTGAATACACATACTTTTTTTATATAAAAAATAGAGCAGGCTGTGAATCCTACTCTACCGACCATATGTATGTCTACTCCTGGTCTTTGTCTGATTGCTTCTCTTCATTTAATTGTTGTTCTCTTAAAAGTTCTAGTCTTACGACTTTTTCTCTTTCTACTAACAATTTATCAACTAAACTCAATATTGCATCTCCAACGGTCATCTTGTAACCCTCCTTTCCGTCCTTAAGTAAAGACTACCTTTTGACAAGAAAGGTTGGTATTATCTTACAATATTTTTATTAAGAATTCAAGCAAACACTCATAATTCACGTCGAAAATTTATTAATAAAATTGTGTATTTCATTTTAAATCAAGTTTATCTAAAATAACGGCAAAAAATTCTACTTTATTAAAAATATTTTTTCTAATGCTCTATCTGATAATTTTCCATATTTCAATTTTTTATCTGATATCTTTTTTCCCTCTAGCTCTGGTAAAATCCCATAATTTGCGTTCATGGGTTGAAATTTTTCATTTGGCGTCGATATGTATTGAGCCAAAGCTCCTATCATTGTATATTCAGAAAACTCAATTTTTTCTTCTTGTTTTAATTGCTTTACCGCATTTATTCCAGCAACTAATCCAGATGAAATAGATTCTACATAACCTTCTACTCCTGTAATTTGTCCCGCAAAATATATGTTTTTGTTTTTCTTTAATTGATAGGTTCTATCTAATAATTTTGTAGAATTTATGAAAGTATTTCTATGCATTACTCCATATTTTGCAAATTCCGCATTTTCTAAACCTGGTATCATACTAAATACTCGTTTTTGTTCGCCAAATTTTAAATTTGTTTGGAATCCAACAATGTTATAAATTGTTGCATCTTTATTGTCTTGCCTTAACTGAACTAGTGCATATGGTCTGTAACCTGTACGCGGATCTGTAAATCCCATTGGCTTTAATGGGCCATATCTTAATGTATCTATTCCTCTCTTTGCCATTACTTCAACTGGCATACAGCCTTCGAAAATTTCTCTCTTTTCAAATTGATGTAATTCTACAACTTCCGCATTAACTAATTCATTCCAAAAATGTTCATATTCTTCTTTATTCATTGGAAGATTTATGTAGCTTGCATCTCCATCATTTTTCTGCTTTGCTTTCCATTCTTCTACATCTTCATCTTTAGCTCTTTCTTGTTCATATCTATTGCCATAAAAAGCTATATTCATGTCAATACTATCTTTGAATATTATTGGTGCTGCTGCATCATAAAAATGCAAATCATCTTCTCCTGTAAGCTCTAAAATTTGCTTAGATAAGGCATCAGAAGTAAGTGGGCCTGTCGCAATTATAACAATCCCATCTTTTGCAATGTTCTCTACTGATAGTCCATCTTTTCCTACTTCTTGCCTAATTATTTCTACATTTTTCATGTTTTCTAAAGCTTCAGTAACCTTTTTAGAAAACACCTCTCTATCAACAGCTAGAGCCTGCCCAGCTGGTACAGCAGTTTCATCAGCAATTTTAATTAGAAGAGAATCCAAATTTCTTAGCTCTTCCTTTAAAAGTCCACAGGCATTCGTGTGCAAATTAGACTTAAAAGAATTGCTACAAACAATCTCAGCCAAATTATTATTCGAATGTGCTGGTGAAAAATTATTAGGCTTCATCTCGTACAATCTAACTTTTATGCCTCTTTTAGCAATCTGGTATGCGGCCTCAGAACCAGCTAATCCGCCACCAACAACAGTTATAAAATCATTCATACTATATCCTTTCATCACTCATTAGTAATACTAAAATTATATTAATATGTAAGAATAATTTCATTTTGAAAAATAAGGTCGAGCCCGTCTTTTGAGGAGTCCGAAGGAGCTCCGACCAAGGGCGAAATACCGTAATTTTGAAAAAATGAAATTGTTCTCTTTCAATAATATTAAATCGCCCAAAAGAGGGCGTCCCTATTGGGCGAAATTATTCAAACAAATTCATTATGTCTTCTTTTGAAAGCTTGCTTATAAATGTTTGGTTTGTTGAAAGCATGCTATCAATCAAAGTTTCTTTTCTTTTTTGTAATTCATATATTTTCTCTTCTATTGAGTTTTTTGTTATTAATTTATATACTTGTACGTTTCTCTTTTGTCCTATTCTGTAGGTTCTATCTGTAGCCTGATTTTCTGCAGATAAGTTCCACCATGGGTCATAGTGTATTACCACATCTGCTCCGACTAAGTTTAGACCAGTTCCACCGGCTTTTAAAGAGATTAAGAATAATTTTTTGTTTGGGTTGCTGTTAAATTCATCTACTAAATTTATTCTTTCAGATACTTTGGTTTGTCCTGTTAATTTTAAGAATTCTATATTCTCTTTTTGCAATTCTTTTTCTATTATTTCAAACATTGCCGTGTATCCTGAAAATAGTAGTATTTTGTGTCCTGATTGTATTGCATCTTTTACTATTTCTATACATTGGTTTAGCTTACCGCTTTCGCCCTTGTAGTTGTCTATAAATAGACTTGGGTGGCAACATATTTGTCTTAATCTTGTTAATAGTGCAAGTATTTTTATCTGGCTCTTTTCTATTCCATTTTCTTGTATTTCTTCCATTGCATTTTTCTTTGCCTTTGCTAAATAAGACAAATAAATATCTCTTTGCTCGTCCACCATCTGGCTATTTAGAACAGATATCATTTTATCTGGTAGCTCTGTTAAGACTTCACCTTTTATTCTTCTTAAGACGAATGGCTCTATCAATTTTTTCAATTTGTTCATTGCCACTTCGTCGCCCTCTTTTATTATTGGCGTTTCATAAAGCTCTTTGAATTTTCTGTATCCAAATAAGTAGCCTGGCATTATGAAATCGAATATTGACCATAGCTCAGACAAAGAGTTTTCTATTGGCGTTCCAGTTAGTGCAAACCTTGTTTCTGCTGATATATTCTTGATTGCTTTCGCATTTTGTGTATTATTATTTTTTATGTATTGTGCCTCATCTGCAATTATGTACTTAAATTTAAAGTCATATTTTTTATATTCTTCTATATCTCTCTTCAATAATTCATATGATGTAATTACTATATCATAGTTTGGTATTGACTCAATCTGACTCTTTCTTTCTTCTAGTGTTCCATGTACCACTATTGATTGCATTCCTATAGTGAATTTTTCCGCTTCATTCTGCCAGTTTAAACATAACGAACTTGGACATACGACTAAACATGGTTTCTTTCCTCCATTATCTTTGTATGCACAAATTACACACAATAGCTGAACTGTTTTTCCAAGCCCCATATCATCTGCCAAAATTCCGCCCAAACCGTAGTAGTCAAGCATACGTAACCATTGTACACCTACTTTTTGATACTCTCTAAGGCTAGCATTTAGGTTCTTTGGCACTTCCATGTTTCCTTCTATTTCTTTTACATCAATGTTTTCAACTAAATTCTTGTAGCTCTCATCTTTTGTGACATGAATAAAGCTATTCTTCTCCAAAATTTTATCTAAATAAAGAGCCCTGTACATTGGTAATTGCAAAGTGTTATTCTTTATTTGGCTGTAATCAACATCTATATCTTCGGTTACACTCTCTATAAATTTGATAGTATCATTATCTTCCAAATTTACGAAGCTACCATCTTTTAATCTATGGTATCTTTTCTTTAATTTGTACTGCTTCATTATCTCCTGAAGCTCTGCTGGGTCGAAGTCCAAGCTAGAAAAATCTATGTCTAGCAAATTATTTTCTACCCTTACACCCAAATTTACAGCAGATGTACTTCTAACTTCTTTTGCCTTAAAATTATCTGTTGCAAGCACTTCAAAATTTTTCATATATGAATCCATATCATTAGTCAAAAATTCGTATAT
>CAKOZB010000105.1 GCA_934131055.1 uncultured Clostridia bacterium
GTGCTAGACACCCTCTAATAAGTCCAGAAGTAGTTGTACCTATTGATGTTTCGTTAGGTAACAATTATACTTCATTATTGATTACCGGTCCAAATACTGGCGGAAAAACTGTAACTCTGAAAACTGTTGGTTTGTTCTGCCTGATGGCTTGCAGTGGAATTCTTATTCCTGCAAGAGAAAACAGCAGTATATTCGTATTTGATAATGTTATTGCCGATATTGGTGATGAGCAGAGTATTCAAGAATCTTTGAGTACATTCTCATCACACATGGTAAATATAATAGAAATTTTAAATGAAGCAACTTCATCAAGCTTAATTTTATTAGATGAACTTGGTTCTGGTACAGACCCGGTTGAAGGAGCAAGCTTAGCTATAAGCATCTTAGAGAATTTGCATACTCTTGGAGCCTTAACTATTTGCACAACTCACTATCCAGAGCTAAAAAAATATGCCTTAACACATGATGGATTCGAAAATGCAAGTTCTGATTTTGATGTAGAACATCTTCGTCCTACTTACAAGTTATTGATTGGTATTCCTGGAAAGAGTAATGCTTTTGCAATTAGCAAAAAATTAGGCTTGTCTGATGAAATATTAGACAGGGCAAAATCTTTTCAGAAAGATGATGATATCAATATAGAAACATTATTGAAAAATATTTATGATGATAAATTGGCTATTGAAGAAGAAAAAGAAAAGATTAGAAAAAATTCTAGTCAAGTAGAACTTTTAAGAAAATCCTTAGAAAGAGACAATTCAAAATTAACACAAGAGGCAGAAAATATTGTATCTGATGCAAAACAAAAGGCGAGAGAAATCTTACTAGATGTTAAAGACGAGGCAAATGAAATAATACGTGAATTAAATAAAGAATCTACCAACACTAAAAGTGCAAATGCCTTAAGAAACAAATTGAACTCATCAATAGATACACTTTCGCATATTGAAGCCGATAATTCAACCAACAATTCTAAGCCTTTGTCATCAGCAGATATCACAGTTGGCATGGAAGTAATGTGCAAAAACTTCAATGCTAAAGGAACAGTTCTTTCGCTTCCAAACAGATCAAATGAAGTACGTGTTCAGATTGGAGCCTTAACAACAAATGTTAAACTGTCAGATTTATTATTATTGAATAATTCAAAAAAATCTAGTGCCAAACAATCCGGTAGCGCACATAAACATAGCAATGTTACATTTTCAAATAATAAAGCTCAAAATGTAGCTTCTGAAATTAACGTCATCGGATTAACAGTTGACCAAGCGCTTCCTATTGTGGATAAATATTTAGACGATTGCTATATGGCGAACTTAGAAACTGCCAGAATAGTACACGGAAAAGGAACAGGTCGTTTACGTGATGGAATTCATAGTTTTCTAAAGAAGAACCCTCATGTAAAAAGTTACAGAATGGGAACCTATGGAGAAGGTGAAATGGGCGTAACAGTTGTAAGTTTTAAATAAACAAAAATAAGAGGAATTTTAAAATTTTCCTCTTATTTTCTTTAACATTGGTTGGAAAATATGACGCAGTCAAAATTATAATTATTTTTCAATCAATTTATTCAAATATATTTCCAACATCAATAGGATTTCCTCTTAAAAAGTCTCCTACTGCCATTCTTTTAGAGTTTTCTCCTTGTATTTCAAGCACTTGTAATATTCCATCATTTGCTTTTATAAATAGACCTTTCTTATCATCTGAAAATAATACAGTTCCAGCTTGCATTTTGTTTAAATGATATTTGTATTCTTCTAATTCTTGGAATTTTTCTAATAATTCATTTTCTGTTAGTGTTTGTACTTTCCAGAATTTTATCTTTTTGCCATCCCAAAAAGTATATGCTCCCATTATTGGATTTAAGCCTCTTACGAGATTTTTTATATCATTTGCAGTCTTGTTTCCCCAGTCTATTTTTGCCATTTCTTTAGATAGCATTGGAGCCATAGTTCCTTCTTCTGGTTGTTTAGTTCTTGTGGCTGTTCCATTCTCAATTTCTTTTACTGTTTTTATTAATAGATTTGCTCCTATCATTTTTAATCTATCCCACAATTCACCAGTAGTTTCATCTTCTCCAATTTCGACTTCTTCTTTTAATATCATGTCTCCTGTATCCATTCCAGCATTCATAAACATAGTGGTTACACCTGTTTTCTTGTCTCCGTTTAGCACAGCCCACTGAATTGGTGCGGCGCCTCTATATTCTGGCAACAATGAGCCATGAACATTTACACAACCATATTTTGGAATATCTAACAATTCTTGTGGCAAAATTTTTCCATAGGCAACAACACAAATTAAATCTGGATTTAGTTTCTTTACTTCCTCCAAAAATTCCGGATTATTTCTAACTTTTATAGGTTGATAAACTTGCAAATTTTTCTCTATTGCATATTCTTTTACAGGAGAAGCTACCATCTTCATGCCTCTTCCCTTTGGTTTATCTATATTTGTAACTACTCCAATTATATCATATTTTGCTTCATATAAAGCCTTAAGTGACTCTAATGCAAAATCTGGTGTTCCCATAAATAAAATTCTCATATTTTATCATACCTTTCGTTTTAAATTAATATTGTTAAATATATAATTAAAATCCAATTAATTTTCAAATATTTTATTTTTTAATTATTAAGCTACTAACTTGTTTTATTCAAATTAGTAGCATTATTCTAGTCAATTGTAATTTATTTGTTGTCTTCTGGACTAATATATTCAAAAGTTCCCGGAATCATGTTATCTACAAATAAAATTCCGTTCAAATGGTCTATTTCATGAGCTAAAGCTTGTGCTAGTAAGTCTTTTCCAACTATTTTTACTTTCTTTCCTTCTTCGTTTAAAGCTTCAACCACAACCTCTTTTGGTCTTATCATTTTTGCATATTCATTTGGAAAGCTTAAGCATCCCTCTTCAACTTCTTGTTCTCCTTTAGTCTTAATAATTTTAGGGTTTACAAGTTTTAATGGTTCTTCACCATCATATAAATCTATAACAATTACTCTTTTAAGTACACCAACTTGTGGTCCAGCTAGTCCAACTCCATTATATTTGTGCATGGTTTCAACCATATCATCTAACAATTCTCTTATTCTATCATCAACAGTTTCAACCTCTCTTGAAGTCTTTCTTAGAATTTCATCATTTGATAATCTTATTTCTCTTATTGCCATTCTATTTACTCCTTTCTCCCATTATAAATATTGATACCTATGTGTATTTCTTTATAATTTCTTATGAAATCCATTCAAATAATTTTTACAGCATATTACTTGGATTTACATCTACAACTATTCTAGTATCATTTTTTGTATTTTTATTTCCAGCATTTTTTACAGTATCGTCTATTGCATTTATTATCGGTTCTCCCACAATACATTTTACTATTATTCTCCATCTGAATTTATTTTTTATTCTGTCAATTGGAGCTGGAACAGGCTTGTACAATAATATTTGCAATTTTTCCGTATGTATTTTTGCCTTCAAACTTTCATATATTTTATTCGCAGTTTCTTCCAATTCTTTATACGATTTACTAGAAACTCCAATTAGTATTATATCACAGAAAGGTGGATATCTCAACTGTTTTCTTAGGTGTATTTCTGTATCATAGAATAATTTGTAATCTTGTTTTTGTGAATATTGAATACAAAATGCATCTGGATTGTAAGTTTGGATTATTACTCTTCCTTTGTCTTTTCCTCTTCCGGCACGACCAGCAACTTGAGTAAGAGTTTGAAAAGTACGCTCGTGAGCCCTGTAATCGTCTATATTTAAGCTACTATCAGCAGCAATTACTCCAACAAGAGTAACATTTGGAAAATCGTGTCCCTTTACAACCATTTGAGTTCCAATAAGTATATCTATTCCATCTTTTTTGAAGCTATTTAAAATATCTTCGTGCGAATTTTTCTTTGTCACTGTATCTATGTCCATTCTGATTGTTGTAGCATCAGGAAACATTGTTTTTATCTGCTCTTCTAGTTTCTGTGTGCCAGTTCCGAAATACCTAATATTCTTGCCACCACATTCTGGGCATACTGTAAGTGCCTTTGTCTCGTAACCACAATAGTGGCACTTCAACTTATTTTCCTTCAAATGGTATGTAAGAGTTATATCACAATTCTTACATTTAGCAGTATATCCACAATCTCTACACATTATAAAGGTAGCAAATCCTCTTCTATTTAAGAATAAAATTGTCTGCTTCTTATTTTTTAAATTTTCTTCAATCTCGTCATGTAATTTTTGACTAACCATTGTTTTATTTCCACTTGCAAGTTCATGGCGTAAATCTACAATTTCTATATCTGGAAGGCTTGCATTATTAGCCCTTTTGGTTAATTCTAGCAATTCTTTCTTTCCATTTATAGCATCATGATATGTTGTAATATCTGGAGTAGCACTTCCAAGAACTACAGGCACATTATGCTGTTTTCCTAAGTAGCTTGCAATCTCTTTTGCACTGTAGCGAGGACTCATCTCAGACTTATATGAATCGTCATGCTCCTCATCAATTATGATTAATCCCAGATTTTGGACTGGTGCAAAAATTGCAGACCTTGCTCCTATTACAATTTTGGCATCTCCACGCTCAATCTTTTTCCATTGGT
>CAKOZB010000106.1 GCA_934131055.1 uncultured Clostridia bacterium
CGTCCAAATTTTTCTGAAAACGACTTGCCATCTAATGTACCATTTGCTTTAAGAAAACCGACAGGAATCCACACAAATTGAGATCTATCGAGCTTACACTCTATCACAAATCCGCTATACCATTTTCCACATACATACTCGAATTCATGTGGAATTGGCGGATTCTCGTAATTTTTCTTTTTGCTTGTACTACTCTTGGCTTCAAATACTTTACACCGTTGCATAATAATGCCCTCCTTAAAAATACCGGTATTCATCAAATTTGGTTATTCCAAGACCTTTATTATAGCACTTTTATACTTTCATTTCAATAACTATTTAACTCTATATTGTGACTTTTTTCTCCAAAAACTTCCTTTTTTATCCCCTTGCATTTTATTTAATTCCATGTTATAATTCTAATTGATGGTGCATTATTCTAGTAATGCTTTCTATTATGAGGGTGGGGCTAAAAATCCACTAAAGGGCACATCGTTGAAGTTCCTTGTTAATGCGCGAAATGCCAGTTTTGTGTGTTTGCAGGGAGTAAGATTTTAGGGAAATATGTAATGGCATACATATCAGGCTCCCTATTATCGCGGAGGCTTAGATAGATTTACATTTTAAGTATAACCTATGTACAACATACATAGTGTAGCCTGTCTTGAGTGATAGCATTGGGATTATACGTTTATCTTTGTATATGAAATTTCTATTGCAAAAGGGACTAATCTTAGAAAAGTATTTCAAGGAAAACTTCTAGAATGTTTGTTTCATTAGAAGCATAGAATTGTAAGGATTAAGGTACGGACTTAAGTGGCAATCTGGCATTCCTTTACCTGGAATATCTGCTTGAAAAGGAAACTGCTTAACAGTAATGGTAAGTAGCAGATAGAGAAATTAGGCTAGACCTCAAACCGTAAAATTTACTTATAGTTTTACCATCTTAACTTTAATTTAGAAATTAATCGATAGTGTTTTTGCACTATCGAAATATTTAATTTAAGGAGATTTATTTAATTTTATGAATAACAAATCTAACATAAAATGGTTGGTTACTGTATTTATTACAACATTCATTTTGTCAATTGTTTTTTCGTTTATTTCGACTAATTCAATTACTAATTTACCATTGTTTCCAGCTATTTTAGTATTACTTTTAGTAATACTTATTGGTATATTTTTTGATGTAATTGGTGTTGCAGTTACTGTTGCTGATGAAGATGAATTTCATGCCAAGGCCTCAAAAAGAATTGCAGGCTCCAAAACTTCTGTAAAGTTAATCAGAAATTCAGCTAAAGTTGCCAACTTTTGTGCCGATGTAATAGGCGATATTTGCGGAGTTTTAAGTGGTTCTATCAGTGCTTCAATATCTCTAAAAATCACAGCCTCATTTGGAATTTCGTTTAACTTGCAATTTTTAATAAGTGCCTTAGTTGCCTCTCTTACAGTATCTGGTAAGGCAATTGGAAAAACAATAGCTCAAAAAAATGCAACTAAAATCGTACATGCAGTCGCAGTAGTTTTAAATAAGTTACATTTAAACAAAAAATAAAATTTGGACGAAGAAAAATATAAAAATTTTTCTTCGTCCTTTTTTTATAATATTTCGTATCTTAATACTCTATATTGTATTTTTAATAAAATCTTAAAAACCGAATTATTTAATGGATATGACCTGTGAAGTCCAGATAAATCAAGTCTGTCACTCAAGTTTATTCTATTATCTGTCAAATTTTGTACATATCCTGCCTGCCATAATATATCTCTTTCTGCATTTGTATACAATCCATATGGATATGTGAATACTTTTAAAATATTATTATCTTCTAGATTTTTTTGTAAATCTTCTTGAGCATTATTAGTATCTGAAAGTAATCTTTCTGGAGTTTCTTTATCATATTGTGTATGTGTATATCCGTGGAGATAAATTGACATTAGTCCACTTTCCTTCATTTCTTTTGCCTGTTCCCATGTATAATAACTTGGTGTACCAACAGTATCACTTATTTCGAATGATGTCATTGGAATGTTGTACTTTTTTGCAATCTCGAAAGCATATTTATAAACTCCTGTATACCCATCATCAAAAGTTATTAGAAAACTCCACTTTGGTATAGCTTTCTCACCATTTTTATATGCAACTAAATCCTCGTAACTTATTGGCTTATATCCTAACTTCATAAGTCCTGTAATTTGTTCTTCAAATTTTCTAGCTGTCGTTTGCATATAATCAAACTCAATTTGAGATTCATCTTCCACAATATCATGATATACAAATACCGGTATTTGCAGATTTTTTTCACCAATGTAATACGTATTATTTACTGTTGCTACTTCATATGCAATAAAACTTATTAGTGCTATTACTATAATAGCCAATATCAACAGTATTACTTTCTTCATTTTTCCAATCTTCTTGTTTTTTAAATATACATCTTCTAAATTTTTCTCATTTTTATCCATTTTCACAATAACCTCCTCTTATTTTTCAATACTTTCTTCTGCTTTTGGTGGTTTGCTATTTGCTTTTTGTAATCCTTTTATTTTTCTGTTTGCAATCGTTCTTAAACCATCCTCCATTAACTTAAGTAGTTCCTCGTCAGATATTGGTAAAAAGCACCCTGTTTTTTCCGAATACATAAATCTTGTGTATAAGTTTTTCTGCACATTAGCAGAGGCACAACATGTATATTTTCTCTCTCCATCTTTTTCAACATACATATCCATCAGCTCGACTTTCCCAGTATCTTTACTACTAAAAACATCTGCCAGAACCAGTTCATAGCACAACATTCTCTCTGTATATCCTAGATCTAACTCAGATTGATATTCCGCAATTTGATTAAGTACATACTTTAATTTTTGTTCAATGCCTGAAATACTTTTTAATCTTTCCTTTATTCTAGAAACCAGTATAGAGAAAGCTTCCTCGCCTTCATATGTATAGCCTAGTTTTTCGTCTATTTGTTGCAGTTGTTTATCTGTTATAAGTTTATGTGAAGAATAATCTGGCTCAGTTCCAAATGATCTAGTTCTTCTATGTGCTTGAATAAATTTCAAATCTCTTTGCAAATCCGCCTCATATTCTATTCCATCAATTTGAAATATTGTATACACATGTATTCCATCTTCAGCACGAACAGCTTCAGCTTCTATTCCAAACTTTCTAAGCAATCCATTATACAGGTTTGATAATGACACACATATTACCTTGTTATCTTTCATGTCTTTAAAATCTTGTACTTTTCTTGCAGATTTATATATTCGTTGCCTTGTTCTGCTATTGCCTAACCAGTATTTTTCATCAAATGTAACAAGTTTTCCTAATTGTAAATAAATATATCTTGCTTGTTCAATTTGTGTTAGATCTGCTGGCATTCTTCTTAATATATTTAATGCTAAATTGTTAATATCCACTTGACCACGTCCTTTTGTAAAAATACTCATCATTTAGATTAACACATTTTGGAGTAAAATGTCTAGTGAAATTTGAATATTCTATAATTTTATAACAAATCGTATAATCATAAACTTCATAAATAAAAATAGTTAGCTTTATTTCGCATATAAAACTAACTATTTTTACAAAATTAGAACTTCATAGCCAAACGCACAGGAAATTTGAGATTTTTTAAGATATCCATTTGACCAATATTGAATCTAATGCAATATCCGCCTTTGAAGCTACCAGTGTTGGCAGTGGACGTCCAGTACGTCTCTTTTAATCCATACTCACTATAGTTCGAGATTGTTATGCCTAATTGTCCTGCAAATGCCATCCATTCATTTTTTGTTGGATTGCCCCATCTTCCTGAGGTTATTTTTTTAGCATCAGCCAATGTATATTCTGCGCTATTATTATAATCGCTTAGTGCCATTACATAAAACCTTAACAAGCCTGAAGTAGGTCCAGTCAAAACATCTTTTGTTCCAAATGGTCCATTATAACTAGATTGACTTATATAATAATCATTAGTATTCCTATCTTCGGAATATTTATTAATCGTATAATCTTTAAATTGGCCTGTACCCCAAGTGCCACTTCCTCCAATTTTAAAATCTTCAAATATTATTCCATCTGGAGTTCCATCTCCATCTGTATCCGCATAATATCCAATTCCAGAATTTCCTGTAAAGATTGGATTTTTTATTGTTGCTGTATATGTTGCTGTTTTCTCATTATAATTTGTAGTTGCTGCACTCTTCACAGTTATTGTAGCTATTCCAGTAGCTATTCCTACTGGTTTAACAGTGATTGTGTTTCCATTAATACTTGCTGTTGCCACATTTGTATTTGATGAAGTAACACTTAAAGTACCAGTATTGCCACTCACTGTAAAAGTTAAATTTTTTGAATTTTCAGATGTTCCACTTGTTGCTGATAAGGTTAATGTTCCTGCTGCCTTGTTTACTTTTACTGTTTGTGTTGTTGTTTGTGTTT
>CAKOZB010000107.1 GCA_934131055.1 uncultured Clostridia bacterium
ATAAAGTGTTGAAGCAATTGACATTGAAGGATTAGAAAAAAAGATAAAAAAATTGCCTACATTTAGTTGACACATACTGTCGGAAAATGTAGTTGTATTTTTGTTGAAAAAAATGCTTATATGTGATATAATTTAGAAATGCCAATGAGAAAGGTGGGAAAACATTGAAGAGCATAGACGAAATGAGAAAAAGCTATAATTCATTTATAGAAAGACAACGTGTTGGATATGAAATGACAGCTACAATGATTGGCTATATTGTGGAAAAAATGAAAAACGCAAATATTATATCAAATGAAGTTAGTATAAGCGGAAGAATAAAAAGTTTTAAGTCAGCGTATGAGAATACAGGAAAGAAAGCCGTTGATGATTGCTTTGGAATTAGGATAATTGGTCCCATGGATGATTTAAGAAAAATACAAGCGATAATAGAAAGTGAGTTTACAGTAGATGCTACAAAAGACCATAGTAGAAAAGTAAATTCATCTTATAATGCTATACATGAAATGCTACATATGAAAAGAAAGTATGCTTCTAAAAGTGGAGTAAATTATGAAACTTTTCCAGAAGTAGAAATACAATATTGGGACGAAGAACTTAGAGAAAAATGTGTGTATGGAGAATTAGCGTATTCAAAGTATAAAAGCAAGGATTTAATTGATATTCTTAATAGACTTGAAAAAGACAGAGAAAGAGTTCTTTTGGATTTACCTGTTTTTTATATGATTGAAGGTAGGAAAATAACTAGAATTTCAAAACAAGAAGCATTATATAAAATGTATCCGGAAATAGAAAAAATTGAAAAAGGCAAAAAGAAAGTTGTGAGACAAGTTGAAAGTAATCAAGAGGAAGATCAAGCAATCTAAATAAATGAGAAAGACTCTAACTATGAAAAAAGAGTCTTCTTTATTTTTATATTGTAGAATTACTTACGGAATATTGAATTAATAATGTTGGAAAAAATATTAGAAATGCAACAAATTTGTAAAATAACCGTTGACATTAGTTGAATTTGGGTATATAATAGAAAAGCATGTAAGATAGCGAAGAAGTGAAATGTGGCTACAACCATACAATTAACCAAGGTTGGAGGGAACTTTCATGGAGCATGTCATGGCTGAGACCAGGCGGTAAGGTTAAGGTATCCGTAAGAGATTTTGCGGGTAGCTTATGCATACTGAAAAGTATGTATTAATAAATGTACACTTTATCCCAAGATAATCATGCAAAAACTTGGGCTTTTATATTGGTAATATTTAGAACACCAGGGTGCGTTTATAACTTCCGACCAAGAAAAAATATTTAAGGAGGGAAAATTACATGGCAAAGAAACAAACAACAGAAGTAGCAAATGGTAAAATCAGAATAAGATTAAAAGCTTATGATCCACAACTTTTAGAACAGTCTGCTGATAAGATAGTAGATACTGCTAAAAAAACTGGAGCAAAAGTTTCAGGACCTATTCCATTACCAACAGAGAAGGAAATCGTAACAATACTACGTTCTCCACACAAACACAAAGATTCAAGAGAACAATTCGAAATGAGAACACACAAGAGAGTTATTGATATTCTTTATCCTACACAAAAAACAGTTGAAAGTTTAACAAAAATTGAGCTACCAGCTGGTGTAAATATAGAAATAAAATAACAATAAGTTAAGGCAAAAAGTTAGAAACCTATAAAAATCTGACAAAAACCATGCTAGTGAATAATCATTAGCCAATAGTTAGGAGGAAAATTTTAAAATGAAAAAAGCAATAATAGGAAAAAAGGTTGGAATGACTCAAATATTTGATGAAACAGGAAAAGTTATTCCAGTAACAGTTATAGAAGCTGGACCATGTGTTGTTGCACAAGTTAAATCAAACGAAACAGACGGATATAACGCAGTACAATTAGGATTTGGAGATGTTAAAGAAAGCAAAGTTAACAAACCAGTTAAAGGACATTTTGCAAAATCTAAATTAGCATTAAAGAAACATTTAAGAGAATTCAGAATGGATTCTGTAGAAGACGTTAAAGTTGGAGATGAATTAAAAGCTGATGTTTTCACAAAAGGAGACAAAGTTGATATTCAAGGAACTTCAAAAGGAAAAGGATTCCAAGGCGTTATAAAGAGGCATGGTCAATCAAGAGGACCTATGGGACATGGTTCTATGTACCACAGAAGACCAGGTTCAATGGGATCTACATCAACACCAGGTAGAGTATTCAAAGGAAAGAGACTTCCAGGACATATGGGAGCTAATACAATTACAATACAAAACTTAGAAGTTGTTGCAGTTGACTTAGACAAAAATGTAATATTAGTAAAAGGTAGTGTTCCAGGAGTAAACGGAGCAATACTAAAAATTAGACAAAGCGTAAAAGCATAGGGAAGGAGGAAAAAAGATGCCTAAAATAGACGTATATGATATAAATGGAAAGAAAGTTAAAGAACTAGAATTAAATGAAGCAGTATTTGGAATTGAACCAAATGAAGCAGTTGTACACAGTGTTCTAGTTAATTTCTTAGCAAATCAAAGACAAGGTACACAAAGTACAAAAACAAGAAGCGAAGTTTCTGGTGGTGGAAGAAAACCATGGAGACAAAAGGGTACAGGTAGAGCAAGACAAGGAAGTATAAGAGCACCACAATGGATAAAAGGTGGTATAGCTTTAGGACCAAAGCCTCGTTCTTACAAATACACAGTAAACAAGAAAGAAAGACAATTAGCTGTTAAATCAGTATTAAGTTCAAAAGTTTTAGAGAACGAATTAGTAGTTGTTGATAGCTTACCATTAAATGATATAAAGACAAAAGAAATGGTAAAAGCTCTTTCAAACTTAAAAGTCGAAGGAAAAGCATTAATAATGCTTCCAGAAAAGAACGAAAAAGTTCAAAAATCAGCTAGAAATATTGAAGGTGTAAAAACAACATTAGTTGAAACAATAAATGTTTATGACTTATTAAAATACAACAAATTAGTTGTAACAGAAGACACTGTTAAGAAATTAGAGGAGGTGTACGCATAATGAGACCAGAAGACATTATAATAAAACCAATAATTACTGAAGAAAGTAATGCTGGAATACAAGAAGGAAAGTATACCTTTAAAGTAAACAAGAAAGCTACAAAAGTTGATGTAGCCAATGCAGTAGAAAAACTTTTCGGAGTTAAAGTATTAAGAGTAAATACTATAACAGTAAAAGGAAAAGAAAAAAGAGTTGGAAGAAATGTTGGAAGAACATCTGACTGGAAAAAAGCTATTGTTACAATAGATACAAACCCATCAGACAAAACATATCTTGCAAAAGGTGGAAAAGAGACAAAAATAGCTACAAAGTATAAGACATCTATCGATGAATTTATGGGAGCTTAATCATGGAAGGAAAAAGAGAACTTTTAATTAGAGGGCTTAGAGATTTAATAAAGAAAACTGAAAATGGAGAATTCGATGAACAACAAATTGATTTATTAATTAAATTTGTTAATAAGGCGGAAACTTCAAAAGTTAAAAAGGTATCTATACCGTTAAATCCGATAATATATGAAAAGTATTCTAGTTTAAAGAGAGAAGAATTAAAGAACTTTGAGCGAAAGATAATGTCGACTCAAACTCCTAAAGAGGATAACGAGAGATAACTCGGATAATAAAAAATATCTGTAAGTGAAGCAGGAAAAAATTCACTAATATAAAAATTTAAGGAGATAATTAAAAATGGCAACAAAAAAATTCAGACCCGTAACTCCATCACTAAGAAACACAACTGTATCTGATTTTGCTGAAATAACAAAAAAGACTCCTGAAAAATCTTTATTAACAGTAAAGAAAGAAAAAGCAGGAAGAAATAGTTATGGTAGAATCACAGTTCGTCACCAAGGTGGAGGAAACAGACAAAAATATAGAATAATTGATTTTAAACGTCAAAAAGAAGATATGCCAGCAACAGTAGTTGGTATAGAATATGATCCAAACAGAAGTGCAAATATAGCTTTAATTAAATATGAAGATGGAACATTAAGCTATATATTAGCTCCTATAGGATTAAAAGACGGTGACACAGTAATGTCAGGAGCAAATGCTGATATTAAACCAGGTAACTGTCTAAAATTAGAAAACATTCCAGTTGGTACTATGGTTCATAACATAGAAATAAATCCAGGCCAAGGTGGAAAATTAGTTAGAGCTGCAGGTCAAGAAGCTCAACTTATGGCTAAAGAAGGAAAATTTGCAAATTTAAGATTACCTTCAGGAGAAATGAGATTAATAATGCTAAACTGCAGAGCAACAATAGGAACTGTAGGAAATGCAGAATATGAAAACATAAAATTAGGTAAAGCAGGAAAAACAAGACATCTAGGCAAACGTCCAGAAGTTAGAGGATCTGCAATGAACCCAGTAGATCACCC
>CAKOZB010000108.1 GCA_934131055.1 uncultured Clostridia bacterium
AACCATGTTTTTTCAATATTAAATTTAAAAATGTAGACAAAATTTTTATTTTTGCCTACAAATATTTTACACTAACTCCTTAGTGCTATAATTGTTTCTAAAAAAAGGGTTATAAAAGGTCGATTTAAAAATGATTTTAGAATATATAAAAAATAATGATAATTATAATACCGTAAGACAGGTTGTTACCGGCAAATTTAATATTTCGTACAACCTTCTACTTAAATTAAAAAAGAATAACAAAATTTTATTAAATGGAACTTCCACATATCTAGATAAAGAGATTTTTAATGGAGATATTATTACTATTAATATTGATTTTGAAGAAGATAATTCTAATATTGTACCAACTAAAATGGATTTGTCTGTTTTATATGAAGATGAATATTTACTCATAATAGATAAGCCTGCTGGAATTCCTGTTCATCCATCTGTAATTCATTTTGAAGATAGTCTATCTAATGGAATAAAATATTATTTTGATACAATAAATCTTCATAAAAAGATTAGACCTGTAAATAGATTAGACAGAAATACTTCCGGAATAGTTATCTTTGCTAAGAATGAATACATTCATGATATGTTGTCTAAGCAGATGCAAAATAAGCAATTTAAAAAAGAATATATTGCTATATGTGAAGGTGTATTTGATAAAAAACAAGATACAATTAATGCTCCAATCGCACGTAAAGCAGATAGCATCATAGAAAGATGTGTCTCTCCTAACGGAGATGTTGCAATAACTCATTATTCAGTCTTAAAAGAATTTTGTAAAAATAATGAGACTTTTTCTGAAGTTTTAGTAAATTTAGAAACCGGTCGTACGCATCAAATAAGAGTACATATGGCATATATTGGGCATCCAATCGTTGGAGATAGTTTATATGGGCATGAATCCGGCTTAATTAATAGACAAGCTTTACATGCTTATAAGGTTGAATTTGTTCATCCAATTACAAATAAAAATATGGAGATTCAATCAGTCATACCAAAAGATATGGGGATTTTATTAAATTAATTTTTTAAAACTAAAAGACTGGAAATTTTAATTAGTTTCCAGTCTTTATATCTTCTATTAATTTTAGTACATCTTTGCTATTAGAAAAAGCCATGTCTGAATTTGTAATTTTACTACTTACTTCTTTTCCAAACCATTTTGGAAGTGCTGTGTTATATGCTTGTTCTTCACTTGAAAACTCTATTTCGGCAAATATAACACCTTCATAAATTCCGTGAAATACGTCTAGTTCGATCTTTAAATTATCCATGTATGGAATTATGTATCTCGTTTTTTCTATTGTATTATATTTAGAATTAAGCTGTTTTCTTAATTCTGCGTAGTCCTCTTCTGATATTTCTCTTTCTATCTCGTTTACACTTATTCCTACTTTTGCTGTTTTTATTGTATATTTAAATTTTTTTCCTTTTGCAGTTTCTATTTTTCTTATTCTTACTACCGAAAATTTATCTATATATAAATAGTCCTGAGCAATTTTTTTATATTCATATTCTTCCAAGTTTAGTCCATTTAAATCATTTACTAAAAATTTTCTTTCTATTTCCATTTTCTATATCCTTTCAAATATAATAAAACGCAGGATTTTGACAAGACCCTGCAAACTTGTTTAGATCATGTTTAGAACATATCTTTAATGTGTTCGAAGCTTTTGTACTTCTTCATCATTTCGATAATGTTTTTCGGAATTTGGTTCTGTACATCGAAGAGTTCCATACCATCCATGAGCTTCATCTCTTTGACTAGTGCGGAAACGCTCTCATCAGGAGAATGAATTTCATTGATGTAAAACACCATGAAAGTTCCTTCTCTTTTAAAGTATTCGTCCCCAGTTTGCTTGCCATCTTTATCGACGACAACCAGCCTTTGGTGTTGGTTTTCCCGTCCGAGTTCTGATGTGTCAAAAGCATATGCAATGTACGAGAACTTAAATCTTGCTCTGAGGTTCTGCTTAAGCGAAACCACCTGAAGGCAGAAGTTCTCATAAGTAATATTACTTTTGCCAATCAGCAATAGCACACCATAGTTCCCATAGAAATCATTGTACATCCGAGAAATCGGAATAATATACTTCATTGATTCCGGCTGTTCAACATGCAGAGCCATATTCAATGTTTCATAATCTCTAATTGCATATTGGCCTATGATAGTGTATTGCTGTTTTTCAATCTCATTGACAATTACCTTGTAGTGTCTAGCAGCATTGGGCTTTAAAATTAAATAGCTTACTTTAAGGTCTTTAAAATCAAGCTTTTCATGCTTTTCAATTACTGCTAAAACCTCTTCTCTGGTCAAAAAAGTTCACTCCTTCGTGTGATACATGATCAATCAACATCTCATCAATTTATTTAAGACGTCGGCTTTGGGATTTACAAATCGAATTTCTCGTTGTCGTATGCAGTGCTGTAATACATCTTGCCTTTGTCGCCATTGTCCTTGCGGAACTTTACGCCGATTTTGGAAACATGTTTACCAATACACTCGCAGAACGCAACATATGCGCCTTCTTTGTTCACAAGCGCTTCCACCATTTGTTCCCGTTTTTCTTCAGAATACTCCGGGAATTCTTGGCAAATGAGCTCTTGCAATCTTTTCTTATCTTCGCAACTAATCATATTCGTACCTCCGTTGCAACTAAAAAAGTGTGTCAACTTGCAGGGCTTATTATAGCATACTTTTGAGCTATTGTAAAATAGATTTTCTAAAATAATATGAATTTTTTCGTGTTAATCTAAAAATAGAGCAAACACCGAAATGTTTACTCTATTGCCAGCCATACTTACCTAATTATTTAAGTTTTACCTCCTTAGAAATGGTTCCTTCCGGGACGTAGAAAATATATTTTGTTTCCTCCGTTCCCAGTGCAAAAGTCCAAATAGTTCTCTTGCCTTCTCTTTGGTACACCCTAACTACAGCTTTTTCACAATTAGGATCCTCCACTTCTTCTACATCTTTTCCAACAAGTGTCTGCGTTTTGTAAGTTTTACCAGTTTCAGTACCCAATTCCGAATCAATCTCATACCGATATGTGTACGCATTGTCAGCAGAAAGTGATACATATATCATTCCTACTCCTCCAGAAGCTAAACCGTTTGAAAGAGTCACAAGTTCAGTTTCTTGAGTTAACTTCCACTCGTTGAAACCGCTTACGGGCGAGATAACACCTATAGTACAACCTACCAGTACTACAACAAAACAAATTCCTGTTGCAATCGTGCGTATGAATGGACTATCGGTCAACCAAGCTATAATCAGTATAAAAACAAAAACTACAGCAATTGCGATAATGATTGTAAGCATACCATTCTCCTTTGTGTTTTTACGTTTCTAAGCTGGCATTAGAAACAGAGGTTTTAAAGTTTCGAACTGCTACAAATTATAACACAGATATCCCTTTATTTCAATATATTACATTTTTGTTACAAGGTTATTTTTCTCTATGCAATGCCTTTTTGACATTATGCATAAAAAAATACAGTATGCTAATCTACATACCATATAATTATTATTTTTAAATTAAAGAGTAAATCTGTAAGCCGGGTTCTGTCTAGAATGGTCATTTATCTATTACATATATTACTACATGTCTCAAGCCACCAAATTAAGAAGATGACGAGCAGTCTTATCCTTCTAGTCTCGGTGTTGCTCCAGATGGGGTTTACACAGCCTAGTATGTCACCATACCAGCGGTGAGCTCTTACCTCGCCTTTTCATCCTTACCTTACGGCGGTTATTTTCTGTTGCACTTTCCTTAAGGTCGCCCTCACTGGACGTTATCCAGCATCATTGCTCTGTGGGGCCCGGACTTTCCTCGTACGCTGCCTTTCGACCTTGCTATACGCGACCATTTAATTTGCTCCTTTTCTATTGTACCTCAACTTAAAGCAAAAATCAATGTTTTAGCATTATTTTTAAAGATTATCCAACTCTTCCATCAAATTAATATATTTCAAATAGAATATATCTATATTTTTATCATTGCTTGATTTTATTAGCTCTTTTAATAATACATAAGCTTTATTAATTTTTGGTTTTCTAATTGCTGATAAATTTTCCTTCATTGTCATTAGCTCTGTTAAGTCTGTTTCTGCCTGTCCAAGTAATTTTAACACATCATCCCATCTGTTTGTCTCTACTATTGAATATGCAAATATAATGTTGGACTTAACGTTTTCCAGTTTAGATTTTGCTGTATCACTCGAAATCTCATTAGTATATTTTGGAATTAGGCTATACATATTTGCTAAGCATATTGCGGAATTTATCTTGTTTTTTTCTTTTAAAGATATCATCAAATTGTCTAAATTTGTATTATAAGCTAAAATATCATCACTCGTAACATTCATAGTATTTAAG
>CAKOZB010000109.1 GCA_934131055.1 uncultured Clostridia bacterium
AGACAATGTGCATAAGAGAATAATAGGACAACACGAGGCAGTTGAGGCGGTTTCAAGAGCAATAAGAAGAAATAGAGTAGGCCTAAAGAGTACAAAAAGACCACCATCATTCATATTTGTTGGTCCAACAGGTGTTGGAAAAACCGAACTTGCAAAAGCATTAGCATATGAGATGTTTGGAAGTGAAAAATCTATAATTCGTTTCGATATGTCTGAATACATGGAAAGCAACTCAACAGCAAAATTGATTGGTGCGCCTCCAGGATATGTAGGATATGATGACGCAGGACAACTAACTGAAAGAGTAAAGAGAAATCCTTATTCAATAATATTGTTAGACGAAATTGAGAAGGCTCACAACGATGTGTTTAACATATTGTTACAAGTGCTAGATGATGGTAGATTAACAGATGCACAAGGAAACACAGTAAGTTTCGAGAATACAATAATAATAATGACATCAAATGCAGGTTCAAACTTAAACACAAATTCAATTGGATTTGGAGGAACATCAGAAGCTTCAAAAAACAGAATGCTTGGTGCATTAAAAGACTTATTCAGGCCAGAATTTTTGAATAGAATAGATGAAATTGTAGCTTTCGATTCATTAACAAACGAGCAACTGCTACAAATAGTAGATTTGATGGTATCTGATACTCAAAAAGTGTTAAATGACAGAAACATAGGATTAATACTTACAGATGAGGCTAAAAAATATGTGTTAACAAAAGGAACAGATTTAAAATATGGTGCAAGACCTTTAAGACGTGCAATACAAAGATACGTTGAAGACGAACTATCTGATATGATATTAAAATCTGAACTAACAAATGGTAAAAAAGTATTGGTTGAATATGATAAGGAGCAAGACAAATTAGTATTCAACATACAATAATCTAAAAATAAAAAGTTGGAGGTAAAAAAGGTGTTTAAACATGTACCAAATATTCTAACAATGTGTAGATTTGTATTAATACCATTCATATTCGGCTCAATAGTAAATAATCAGTATGTAGCAGCATTCGTATTCTTAACACTTTCTGGAATTACCGATATACTAGATGGTTTTATAGCAAGAAAATTTAATTTAATAACTAACTTTGGAAAATTAATAGATCCACTAGCCGACAAGGCAACACAAATTTCAACGCTTATAGCATTGCTATTTGCAGGAATAATCCCAGATTGGATATTAATAGTGGTGTTTATTAAAGAAACAATAATGATAGCAGGAGCATCTTTCCTATATGGAAAAAAGCTTGTAGTATCAAGTAGATGGTACGGAAAGCTTGCAACAGTAATGTTCTATGTTGCAATTGTAGCTTCATTAATTACAAATAACTTTAATTTTGCATTCCATATAGACATTTACATATACTATGTAGCACTTGCGTTAACAATATTTGCATTGGTAATGTATTTTAAAGAATTCTATCAAAAAGGAT
Source organism: uncultured Clostridia bacterium (assembly GCA_934131055.1). Classification (GTDB taxonomy): domain Bacteria; phylum Bacillota; class Clostridia; order TANB77; family CAG-508; genus CAG-245. The sequence continues at coordinate 1,446 of CAKOZB010000109.1, forward strand.
ATGTTAATAAAAAAGAATTGAGCACTGTAGATAAGAAAGTTATAGAAAAATAATAGTAAAAATCGTGTTTTAATAAATAGAACACGATTTTAAAATTTTGATAGATAAAAATAAACGAGTGAAAGATGTTAATTTATAAGCTCTCAACATGTCGCTCTTGGTCGGAGCTCCTTCGGACTCCTCAAAGGGCGAGCTTCCAGTTTCGATTTATAAATTAACATCTTTCACTCATTATATAATTATTCAAAATTCTCTATATATGAATTTAAGTTTTCTTTGCCATAAAGAATTACACCATTTTCCAATTCTTTTTTATCATCATTGGACAGATATTTTATCGCAATTTCAGTAGTTTCATGTAATTCATAGGTTCCGTCATCTTTTATTCTATAAATTTCAACAAATCCATTCGAGCTTGATTTTACTAAAAAATGTTCACCACAATTTCCAAAAAAATCTTTATATAATTCTACTTCAGTATTTGAAAAATTTTTAATTTTCCAATCACTATAAAGCTTGGAAAATTCGTTTCTTGTAATATTAGCCATCTCTGCACTTATATTTTCTTTTTCTTTTAGAGTGTGCCCACATCCATTATAATGTTTAAGAAAAGTTAAAATTGCATTAGGAGAAAGTTTTACTTCACCATAACTTGTTGGAACGGTTGTATATGGAGATGTAGTTTGAAAATTTTCAATAGTTTCATTTGCAGAACCAATATTTTGAACGGATTTTAAGTTATAAACTATAATAGCAAAAGTAGTTACAATACTTGCAATTATAATAAGTATTAAAGCAATAATAATTTTTTTATTCATACTAAATTCCTTCCTTTTTCCTAGTATTTCCATAATTTACTTATGTATACAGAAAAATGAAGAAATTAAATAATTATGCCTTAGGATATGGTTTACTTTCATTTGTAATTCCAAGTAAATAATCTATGCTTGTGTTATAGAAATTTGCCAAAACAATTAAAGAATTTATTGGAATATTGATTTTTCCTAGTTCATATTTACTATAATTTGTTTGTGAGATATTCAAAATTTTTGCAACATCTTCTTGTTTTAAATCATGATCTTCTCTTAAATCTTTAAGTCTTAACATTATAACACCACCTTAATTAATATTCATCATATTTAGTATTTTATAATAGTTAATATTTAACTATTGACATATAGTTATAATTTGACTATAATAAAAATAGTTATATTACGACTAAAACTAAAGAAAAGGAGAGGAACGAATGAACAAAGATAATGGTATAACATTAATTACATTAGTAGTTACGATAGTTGTATTACTTATAATTTCAAGTGTAAGTATAAATTTAGCATTGGGAGACAATGGAATAATAACTAAAGCGAAAGAGAGTATTGCAAGTACAAATTTTGCAACAGAAAAGGAAGCTTTGCAAAGAAATATATTAGCATATCAAATGGAAAAGGCTTTAGGAGAAAGCAGTAAATACTTTATTGGAGAGGTTTTAAAAGATAAAACAATTGAAAATGGAAACTCCTGGAATATTATATATGTAAATGATATTGCACAGAATTACGGAACAGGTTGGAATTTTGTGGCTAAGAATACATTAATACAGGATTTTGGAAATTCGACTAGAAACTGGTTATTAAATTATGAAACAGGAGATATAATTGAACTAGATGATGAAAAATATACCAATTTGAAATATGGTATGAATTTAGGTGTAACAGATAGCTTAATACTTAATTTAGATCCAACTATACTAGAGGATGGAAATAAAGATATAATAGAAAATCAAATGGGTAAAAATATAGAATTAATAAACTTTGATTGGAATAATGAGAGTGGAATTACAAAAAAATCTTTTAATTTTGATGGAGTTAATGATTATATAAAAATTGCTTATGATAGTGTTGAAGAGAAAGAACAACTTGCTCAAAATGGATTTACATTTGAGTTTTATGGAATTTTAGATGGGGGAACTTCATATAAAAACGATAATAGCATTTATGATACAGGTTATAAAGGAATTTTTTGTTATTGGAATGGAAATGAGAAACAAGGAGCAAAATTAAGATTTGGAATCGACTATAACATAAATGCATTAAAGTGGAATGCTGGATTAGGACAATTTGTTTCGGATTATAGTGAAAATAAGTTTCCACATAACATTTTATATAAAGATATATATGAGAAGAAGAAAGTATATTATACTGTGACGTTAAACTGTAATGAAATTTATTCTGAAAATCAAGATGAATACTATAATGCCACATGTTATAAAGATGGAAAGAAAGTCTATGAAGGAAAGTATAATAAAAAATCATGGAATCATTTTGTGACATATGATTTATCGTCACTAAATTATTTTTGTGTTGGAAGATCATCGATGACACAAGAAGGCTATTGGCACTATTCTAAAATGAATGCATATGCACTTCGTTTGTATAGCAGAGGATTAACAGAACAAGAGGTAAAAGAAAACTATAATAAATCAGTTGCCTATTATGATTCAATTATAAATAATAAATAATGGTAAAAAAGTATCAAGACTATTAACTTGATACTTTTTTGCAAAAAATATAGATATTGGTCGAATGATTCTACTTGCTTTTTATTCTAAACCATAATATAATTTTATTAAATTTCAAAAATAAATTGTTTCAAAAAGTTTTCATTAAAAAATTATTTCGAAATTCGCTATAGCGAAAAAATTAATTCTTAAGCAATACCAATAAGTAATATTGCCTTAAAATATTGACCAATAAGTAAAATAATTATATAATTAGGAGGAAGAGAATTGGAAGAAGAAAAAATGTATGTTCCATCTGGATTAAAAACAGTAGATGGGAAAGATATCATGTGCTACACAGGGGCATTTTATTTAAAGA
>CAKOZB010000110.1 GCA_934131055.1 uncultured Clostridia bacterium
ACATTCTCTTGATTTGTTTTTATTTCTATTGCATATTCATATTGTCTCGGATAATCACTTAAATGTTCTGCACTTTTCCAATCTTTTGATATCTTTTGCGCATCAACTAACTGATTGTAATATCTAGAATTTACATCATCTACCCAATATAAATCTTTGTTTATTTGTATATATGGTATTTTAAGTTCCTTTTGAATATCATGCATTCCAAATACTATTCCTAAATTAAACGTGCCTATTGGAGTCTTTAAGTCCCCTTCTTTTTTATTAATAGTAACACCATTTCTGCCTAAAAAAACCTCTGTTTCAAATATTTTCTTATTGTCATCAAAAAATTCTAAAATTCCTTTGGAGTCATCTACCACTTTAACTTTTATTAATTGCATGTTTTACCTCCTTTTCATTGCTTTTTAGTATCATATCTTGCTTCCTAGTTTTTATTTAAATCCTTTCCCGAGTACTTCTCTTGCATTCAATATTATTATGAATGCGTCATTATCAATCTTTTTTGCAATGTTTTGCATCGCATAGGCTTCCGTTCTAGATCCTACACATAGTAAGGTCATACGTTTTTCATTTGTGTACATTCCTTTTGAGTATAAAGCTGTACTTCCTCTGTCTATTGTCTTTCCTATGGTCTCGGCAATTTCTTGATAATGTGGAGAAATTATTAGCAAAGCCTTGGTAAAGTTTATGCCCTCGAAAATCAAGTCTATCATCTTTCCCATTAAAAATATTGCAATTGCAGAATACAATCCGATTTCGATTGTTTTGAAGAATATTACGTTTGCAGTTATGATTATTACATCTGTGAATAATATCAGGTTGCTACTCCTGTATTGTGGTTTGTATGCTCTAATTACATATGATAACAGATCCGATCCGCCTGTTGAAGAATTGAATTTTAATATTACAGCTGTTCCAACTCCCATAAATATTCCACCATAGATGCACGCTAAAAATTTATCATGTGTTAATGGCTCGATTCTATCTAAAAGGTCTACAAATACTGAAAATAACACCGTTCCATAAATAGAACGTGCAAATAATTGTTTTCCTACTTTAAAATATGCAATTAACAGCAATGGTATGTTCAATATTAGCATAGTCGTTCCCATGGGATAATTTGTTAAATAATAGACTATTATTGCAATTCCAGAAAATCCACCTGTCGATAGCTCATTTGGTAGTAAAAATTGCGACACTCCAACCGCCATTCCTAAGCATCCCAAAGCAATGTATATATACTCTTTTATCAGCTTCTTTACACAATTTTTATTTAATTCACAAATATTTTCTATATTTTTTCTAATCTTCTTTTGTTTCCTTGTTTTCTTCTCTTCCATAAAAATCACCTATATTAGCATTATTGGCAAATATAGGCAATTTTATACTTTTATGCAGTTTCTAAAACATTTATTTTGAATTTTCCTGGTTTTATTTTATTGTTGCACTTTACTATTGTTATTACAGCATATGTATCTTTTAATTTATTTATATTTTCTTTTTTATGTCCAATAATATTGTTTAAATCCTTAGAGTTTGCTTCTATCTCAACTCTAATCACCTTTGCATTTATGTGCTTTATGTCGTCAACAATCTTGTCATACCAAATTGCATCTTCCACAAGCTGACCAAATGCTGGGTGGTATGGTCCAGAAATAACCTCGCTATCTTTATTAGCAGAATCTGTAATTGTATCTGTATTTTGCAAACCAACTCTTATTACTTGAATGTGTTTTTTATTAAACATTTTAAGTATTTCTTTGCTTCTTTCTACAGCCTGTCCAACAGTTAGTGGAGTAAACTCTCCTTTATTAAATTCTTGTTCAAGCTCTGTTCCTTTTATTACAAGCACAGGATAAATTCTAACCATCTTAGGCCTTAACTTTATGCAGTCCTTCGCAGTTTGAATATCATCTTTCTCACTGCTCTCTGGAAGTCCGACCATCATCTGATGGCCAAGTTTGAAACCATACCTGCGAATTAATTTTGATGCTTTAATAACATCTTCGAAGCTATGCCCTCTCTTGCATCTAGCCAATATATAATTATTTGAAGATTGAACACCAAGTTCTATAGTCTTTACGTGGTATTTCTTTAACATTTTTAGAATTGGCTTATCTATTGCATCAGGTCTTGTTGATAGACGAATACTGTTTACTTTTTTGCTTTTTATATATGGCTGAACTGCTTGCAATAGTTCTTCTTGTTTTTCAACTTCTATTGCAGTAAAGCTTCCTCCAAAAAAAGCAACTTCGACATAGTTCTTGTCAGTCTTAAAATTACTTAAATAGTAATCAATAGTCTTCCTAACATCATCTGCTGTTACTTGCTTTTTCTCTCCGCTAATGGTTCTTTGGTTACAAAAAGTACAACATTTTTTACATCCCCAATGTGGTACAAATATTGGAATGATATACTCTTTTTTCAATATTATTTACCTCCGTCCACATAATTCATATTTTTATAAATTCTTTAGTGCCTTATCTGCTGCGTCCATTTCAGCCTGTTTCTTTGTCTTGCCTTCTCCCGTTGCTAACACTTTACCATTCAATTTTACTTCTGCAGTGAAAGTTTTGTCGTGGTCCGGCCCTGTTTCTTTAATGATTTCGTATTTAATATCTACAGTTCCGTGTACTTGAAGTTTTTCTTGTAATACGGTCTTGTGGTCTTTTATTCCAACATTTTTGCTTGCAATTTTTATCTCTTCCTTCAAGTTTTCTATTATAAACTTTTCTGCTTGCTCTAAGCCAGAATCAAAATACATTGCAGCTATAACAGCCTCTACACTATCTGCCATTATTGCTACTTTTTTATTTCCTTGATGCATCTGTTCACTTTTTCCAACGTACAAGAAATCACTAAAATTATGCTTTTCTGCAATTTTGTAAAGGCTGTCCTCACATACAACCGTAGCCCTAACTTTAGTCATTTCTCCCTCTTTTAAATTAGGATAATTATTGTAAATATACTTGCTTGATAAAAATTCTAATATACTATCTCCTAAAAATTCTAGTTTTTCGTTACTAGCAATTTTATGTTCATATGCATATGATGTGTGTGTTAAAGCATTTTTTAGTAGATTAATATTTTTAAATTTGTATCCTATGTTCTGTTCTAAAGCTGACAAATCTCTATTCTGTTCCATATTTTCACCTCCTCATCAAGTACTATATTACCTCATTTTTTTGCATTTGTAAACAGCATTATAAATTATTAATAAAAAAAGACCAGTTTTGCACCAGTCCTATTATTTGTTATAAATTGCTCATCCAATTAGATGCCCCGTAAAGAATTCTTTCAATTCTTACAATTCTTTTGCTCTCATCTATTCTATAAAAAGCTATGTAATTCTTTATAAGTAATCTCCACTTTCAGAATCTTTTATGCCTTCCTCTAATTTTTCCTTGAGATCTTTTTTATCCTGTGCAATTAATTCTTTAGGTGCCGTAGCTGTTGCAACTGTATATCTTAAATATTCAATATAGTCTAGAACCTTACTTGAAAGTTCATCTGGTAATGTTTCTATTATATTGCATATTTCTTTTTGTTTAGTTGTCATTTTATCAACTCCTTTATATTTAATACATTTATTATATCACAGCAAATAGAAGATTTATACCATTTTCACATTTAATTTTAATAATTTTGACAAGTAAAAAAAGAAAGGTATTTAAACCTTTCAAATTTATTTTATCTTAAGCTACGTGATCCTTTATATAATCAACAACGTCACTTACTGTTACTATCTTTTCAGCATCAGCATCTGGGATTTCTGTATCAAATTCTTCCTCTAGTGCCATTATTAATTCTACTATATCTAATGAATCAGCTCCTAAATCATCTATAAAAGAAGCTTCCATTGTAACTGATGTTTCAGTTACACCTAATTGCTCAACTATTATTGATTTTACTTTTTCAAATATTTCTTCTGAACTCATCTTGTAAGTTCACCCCCTCTCGAATACCTAATCAACTTATACATAAGATAATACAAGTTTTATTAATTGTCAAGCAAAATAAATAAACTTTTCACATTTGCATGTAAATTTCTGCTGAAAGCGCGTATTTTAAAGCATTACACATTTTCGAATGGCCGTTCATTTTTATAATATTACTTACGAACAATTTCAATTTTAAAAAAATTACGGTACATCGCCCTTGGTCGGAGCTCCTTCGGACTCCTCAAAAGGCGGGCTCGGACCTGATTTTTTAAAATGGAAATTGTTCTTCATCAATAATCATTTTTAAAACGTCCACACAAATAAGCAAAATTTTGTTGCCTTTTTTTTATTATAGTGTTATTATTTTTATAG
>CAKOZB010000111.1 GCA_934131055.1 uncultured Clostridia bacterium
TTTACTCCAAATGAAGAATTATACGATAACAAGAGTACAGATTTCTTTGATGATGAAGTATTAAATTCAAATTTCTGGTTATATTGGCGTACCATGTTTGCCTTTGAAAATTGGCACAGTGCATTGGAAATGAAGTTATATATACAAAGATATATACATCATATTGGTGGATTACCAGATTTTACAGCATTAAGATTTACAAAATATAATCAATATGAATCTATGATATTACCAATGATTAAGTATTTGGAAGGATTCGGAGTTCAATTCCATTACAACACAAAAGTTGAAAATGTTGAATTCGACATTCAAGAATATAAGAAAGTAGCAAAAAGAATAATATATACTACAGATGGAAATCAAAATTCTATAGATTTAACGGAAAATGATTTAGTATTTATTACGAATGGTGGATGTGTTGAAAATGCAAGGCTTGGAAGTCAAAATACACCAGCTCCATTTGACCCAGAAATAAAACCAGGCGGTGGCTGGGATATGTGGAGAAAGATAGCAGAACAATGTGATGAATTTGGTCACCCAGATAAATTCTGCTCAGATCCAGAACAAACAAACTGGATGAGTGCAACAGTAACTACTTTAGATGGAAGAATTCCACCTTATGTAGAAAAAATATGTAAGAGAGATCCATTTAGCGGAAAGGTTGTAACTGGAGGAATAGTAACATGTAAAGATTCTAACTGGTTATTAAGCTGGACATTTAACCGCCAGCCACAATTTAGAAGTCAGCCAAAAGACCAATTAGTTGGCTGGATTTATGGATTATTTACAGATAAACCAGGAAACTTTGTTAAAAAGCCAATGAGAGAATGTACAGGAAAAGAAATTTGTATGGAATGGCTATACCATATTGGAGTTCCAGAAAATCAAATAGAAGATATGGCAGAAAAAAGTGCAAATACAATTCCTTGCATGATGCCATATATAACAGCATTCTTTATGCCAAGAAAAGATGGAGATAGACCACTTGTTGTACCAAATGGAAGTGTAAATTTTGCATTCTTAGGACAATTTGCAGAAACCAAAAGAGACACAATATTTACAACAGAATATTCTATACGTACAGCAATGGAAGCCGTTTACACTTTGTTAAATGTAGATAGAGGAGTACCAGAAGTATGGGGCAGTGTGTATGATATAAGAGATTTATTGAATGCAACTGTAAAGCTTAGAGATGGCAAGAAAGCAACAGATATGGATATGAATTTACCACAAAGAATGGCAGTGAAAGAACTTCTAAAAAAGATAGAGGGAACAGATATAGAACTTATTTTGAAACAATATAATGTAATATAAAGATCAAAATGCTAATATGCTGGATGAAAAATCTTGCATATTAGCATTTGGTATTGATTTTTAATTGACATTTTATGTAAAATATAGTAAAATATAAAATTGTACAAAATGTTGTTGAACACCAAAGTCACATTGACGATGGTAACTAAAGTGTACGGCAGATGTCATACTAACAGAAGAGAGGTTAGGAGTATGAAATTGAAAATGTTTTTGTCAGATTATCAATATCGGCAGATGCTATTAAAAGACGTAGCAATGAAAATTACGGAGTTACCAATCGTGAAACAGGTTTATCATAATTATCGGGTTAGCCAGTTTAAGAAAGAAAACAAAGATTTAGATGGTTGGGAGTGCTATGTAAAGCTACTTCAGATTGAAGAGGATAACAGACGCTTTCTTTTTAACGTAGCTCTTCTGAGGCTGAAAGAATGCCTGCAGGATGAAAAGACCACACATGAAAAACTCGAGGATCAGAAAAAATTGGTCCTGTCTTACTCACTTATCCAAGAAGAAAGGTTTAATAGCCTCAAAACATGGATCGAGACGGTAGAAATTGGAGAGAAAGATCTCTCTATGTTAGACAATGCCATGAATGGCTTGCTGAAGTAAAATAGTCATTCGAAGATAATCCTCTGCAACAGACGAAGAAAAAAATTATGTCTGGTGCAGGGGATTTTTTATATAAGGAAACAATAAGTGATAAGAAGTTATAAAATTAGAAAAATCTATTTACTTTATATGCTTGGATATGTTAAAGTATAAGTAGAGTAAAAAATAAAAGAAAGGAATTTTAAAATTATGAAAAAACAAACAATTATCGCAATAGTTATTGCAGTAATCGTAGTTCTTGCAATTATAGTAGGAGTAGTTGTAGGAAACAGTAAAAAAACAAAAGGAGAAAATAGTACAATAGAGACAGCTTCTCAAATGAAGGCAATGTTTAAATCTATCTATAATAAATTAGGAGATGAATTGCCTGAATTGGAAACAGCTAAAATTGATGTAAGTGATGCCTTAGCAGTAAAAGATTATACAGGTTTGCAATCAAACGAAAATGTAGAAACACTTGTTGTATCTGAACCATCAATGTCTTCACAAGCATATTCAGCAGTTGCAGTAAAAGTAAAAGCAGGTGCTAATGTAGAAAAGATGAAACAAGAAATGCTAGACAATATTGACATGGCAAAATGGATTTGTGTTTCAGCTAGTAACTTATATATAACAAACAGCGGAAACACAATATTTATGGTAATGTCAGACGAAGACTGGGCAAAACCAGTATATGACGCATTTAAAGAATATGTAAATAATAATATAGGAAAAGAATTAGAAAAGGTATCTGATGAGGAAGATATAGAACTACCACCAGAAATGCCAGCAGTAATGTAAAAATTTCGCCCAATAGGGACGCCCCTTTTTGGGCGGAATTTTTTTAAAAAAATAATTAACAAGTTTTCGCCCAAAAAAGGGCGTCCCTATTGGGCGAAAGGAGGAAACATGCTTTTTACAAGTATTAGCTTTTTATATTATTTTTTACCAATTGTATTGATTGCGTATTTTATTGTGCCAAAGAAGGCGAAAAATTTCGTGTTATTTATTGCTTCTATGGCATTTTATTTTTATGGTGAACCAAAATATATTTTCTTGATGTTAGCAGAAATTTTTATTGCTTATATAGGAGCCATTTTAATAGATAAATACAAAAAGAAAAGCATTTTGGCAGTCACTCTTGCAATTCATATAGGATTGTTAGTATTTTTTAAATACACAGATTTTTTAATTGCAAACATTAATAATATTTTTAACGAAAAACTTAACTTATTACAGCTAGCATTGCCAATAGGAATATCATTTTATACTTTTCAAATTATCAGTTATGAGATTGACGTGTTTAGAGGCAATGTTAAGGTTCAAAGAAATTTCTTAAATTTAGCAACATATGTGGCTTTATTTCCACAGCTAATTGCAGGACCAATTGTGAGATATGAAACGATTGAGGATGAGCTTTCTAACAGAAAACATAGCTTTGAAAATTTTGCATATGGAGCTAGAAGATTTGTTATAGGGCTTGCAAAAAAAGTTCTTATTGCAAATATGTTAGGTGAATTTTGTAACAAATTTTCAGCAACTGATGAAAAGAGTGTAGTGCTATATTGGTTATTTGCAATCTCGTATATGTTACAAATATATTTTGATTTTTCGGCTTATTCAGATATGGCAATAGGACTGGGAAGAATATTTGGTTTCCACTTCTTAGAAAACTTTAACTACCCATACATATCAAAGAGCATAACAGAATTTTGGAGAAGGTGGCATATTTCGCTAGGTTCGTGGTTTAGGGATTATGTTTATATTCCTCTAGGGGGAAGTAGAAAAGGAAAGTTAATACTTGTAAGAAATCTTATTATAGTATGGCTTCTTACTGGTATTTGGCATGGAGCAAGTTGGAACTTTGTGATATGGGGATTAATGTTTGGAATATTATTAATAATAGAAAAATTATGGCTTGGGAAATACATAGAAAAACTTCCAAATATTTTCAAGAGATTATATGTAATTTTTATTGTAATGATAAGTTTTATAATATTTAATGCAAGTACGATGAAAGAAGCATTTGTTAATATTGCAGGACTATTTGGCGCAAATTCTACTTGTATAATAAACGATTACACAATATATTATTTAAAAAGTTATTTAATTACAATAATAATAGCAATAATTGGAGCAACACCAATTCTAAAAAATATAATCGAAAAATTGAAAACAAAGCCAGTAATGAATAAAATTATAAATATACTAGAACCAATAGCAATGGTAATAATTATATTGATTTTAACAGCATACTTGGTTGATAATTCGTATAATCCAGTTTTGTATTTTAGATTTTAAGGAGGTGTTCTAGATGAGTGATAAAGTAAAAAACGTAGTTATTACAATAATGTTTG
>CAKOZB010000112.1 GCA_934131055.1 uncultured Clostridia bacterium
AAATTAAACTTCGAGAGTAACCGGGTAACATCAATTTTTATTTCCTGATTATCATATGGAACAACTGCAACAGTGTTCTTGCAGATTTTGACGCTGTCCTAAACAAGATGTTTCAGAGAGAAAGTGTTAGTCATGTTTGAGTCTCCTTTTACAATTGTTTAATAGGTGAATAATCATGTATTTAACATGATAAATAGATAATTGTTATTTTATCATTTTTAAGTTATAGAGTCAATGTGAAAATATAATAATTTTGTAAATAAACAGCAAAAAGACCAGCCGTTACAGCTGGTCTTCTTGCTACAAGATAAGTAAACAACTAATCTCGTAAAATGGCTAAACTTTTAGCGCCACTTGCGAATGGCTTCCCATTTTTCCCGGAAGGCATCATGCATGATTTCTTCACCGTTAGAGAACGGTACAAACATGCACTTTTCGCGGTAGCCTGCATCGTTCAGGTACTGGAGCACCTTGTAACCCTTAGTTACATAGGTGTGCCCGTCACGATAAACAAACACGACAATGCCGTTGTTCATGTAATAGGTGCCGAGCGAGTCACGAGCAAAGGTGTCAAGCTTGAACTGAGTGATTACTGGGTAAGTATGAGTTTCATAACATACATGCTTTACCCGCAGTCCCTCTACCGGAATCATGAAGCTCTTTTTCATCACGAGAGGAGGCAAAGCCCCGATGTGATGTTCGTTGCAGAACTTTTCACATTCTGCCGAGAAGTTTTCTTCGGGTGTCTTTTTTGCCTTTTCCTGCAAGAACTTCCACCGTTTTGTTTCACGCTTCGGGTAATCCGAAGCAGAGAAAGGAACATAGAAACTAGCTTCTTTGAAATTATTTTCAACGAGAGTAGCGATGGCTCGTGCAGTGTACGGAGTCACATAGTACCGGTTTTGGCAGATAAATCCAATCGTCGTTGAGTTATTTGCCGAATAGTGGCCATTGAACTTCGCGATGAAGAAATCCACGCTAAGCGTCACTTCGTGACCAGTTTGCGGAAACACCGCAATCATGCCATGTGTGACTCTAAAAGAGTCGTGAATCAGGTCGCCTAAAGTGTAATTAACCATTTTCTTGTCTCCTTTAACAAGTTTGTTAATGGGTGTGTTTAACCATGCAACGAATCGCATGATTAAAAAATCGGACACTTTAATTTTATCATATTTACATAAAATAGTAAAATTTAACAGTGCACCAATGTGTATTTTTTACTCCGTTCCAAAAATGATTAAAATGTTTTGAAAGTGAAAATTTTAAAGAAATTTTTCTTGATTTTTCTATTTAAAGATGATAAGATATTTTTATATTAAAAGGGAGTAGCTTGAAAACTACTAGTCAACATCACGGCTTTTAGCATGGCTAGTAACCACAGGTGGTAAGCAAGACTTTTAAAGAAATTTACAATGTTTTAGGGCGAATTTCTTTTAGAGTCTTGCTTTTTTGTACATAATAAATAAAAAAAGATTGAATTTAAAAGAAATATAAAGTTTTATTTATGAATTTTAAATTAGTGCAATAATAAAGCTTTATGGTAAAATTGATAGCAAAATTCATGATAAAGCACATAAGAAATTATTGCCCTCGGAAAGGATGAGATTATGGAAAAAGAAAATTGGTTTAACAAATCGGTTGAAGAGACGGCTAAAAAGCTTAACACGAATAACATGTTAGGTTTGACGGCTGAAGAAGTGGAGAAAAGAAAGCAAAAATACGGGTTAAACGAGCTGGAAAAAGGTAAGAAAACGCCCTTAATCGTAAAATTCTTAGAACAATTTAAAGATTTTATGATAATTGTTTTAATTATTGCAGCCGTTGTTTCTGGTGTTGTAGGACATATTAAGGGAGAAGGAATAACCGATTCTATAATTATAATGGTTGTTGTAATTGTTAATGCAATAATCGGAGTGGCTCAAGAAGATAAAGCGGAAAAATCACTCGAGGCACTTAAGAAATTAAGTAGTTATTCTGCCAAAGTAATAAGAAATGGGAAAATAACAGTTGTGCCATCAAAGGAATTGGTTCCAGGAGATGTAGTTGTACTAGAAACAGGCGATTACGTTCCAGCTGATATGAGAATAACAGAAGCTGTAAATTTAAGGTCTCAAGAGACATCATTAACTGGAGAATCTGTACCAGTTGATAAATATGCAACTACAATAAGTAGCGAAGATGTTGGAATTGGAGATAGAACCAACATGGTATTTTCTTCTAGCTTGATTACGTATGGTAGAGGACAAGGAATTGTTGTTGAGACTGGAATGAATACAGAAGTTGGAAAGATTGCTGGAATTTTAAATAATACAGAAAAATCGGATACACCTTTACAACGTAGATTAAACAAGTTAGGAAAGACTCTTGGAATTGCTTCGCTTGCAATTTGTGTGGTAATTTTTATTATTGGATTGTTGCAAGGAAAAGAACCACTAGATATGTTTATGACGGCGGTAAGTTTAGCTGTTGCAGTAATTCCAGAAGGACTTGCAGCAATTTCTACAATCGTTCTAGCAATTGGAGTTCAAAGAATGGTAAAGAAAAATGCAATAGTAAAGAAATTACCAGCTGTTGAAACTCTTGGAAGTGCTACTGTTATATGTTCTGATAAAACAGGGACTCTTACACAAAATAAGATGACTGTACAGAAATTATTTTATAATAATAGAATAATCGACATCGATAAAGTAGATACTAATAAAGAAAATGAAGAGCTTGTAAGACTTGTTTATATTTCGATGCTATGTAATGATACAAAAATAGGAGAAAACAAGCAATTAACAGGAGACCCAACAGAGACAGCTCTTATTGATATGGGATTTAAATTGGATTTTACTCCAGCTGTGTTTGATCAAATGCCAAGAGTTGAAGAAGTTCCATTTGATTCAGATAGAAAATTGATGACAACGGTTCATAAAGTAAATGACAATCAATACATGGTTTACACAAAAGGTGGAGTAGATGAATTACTAGCAAGATGTAGCAAATATCAAATTAATAATGAGGTAAAAGAAAATCTTGAAGAATACAAGAAAACAATAGAAGATTTCAACGACCAAATGGCTGAAAATGCTTTAAGAGTTCTTGCAATGGCGTATAAACAAATAGACCACATGCCATCAAAAGAAGAAATGGAAACAATCGAAAAAGACCTAATTTATATAGGAATGGTTGGAATGATTGATCCTCCAAGAGAAGAGGCAAAAGTTGCTGTTGCAAAGTGTAAATCGGCAGGAATAAAAACAGTAATGATAACAGGAGACCATAAGGTGACTGCTGTTGCAATAGCAAAAGAACTTGGAATTTTAGAAGACGGCGAAGATGCTATAACTGGAAGCCAATTAGAGGCAATGTCGCAAGAAGAATTAATTCAAAGAGTAGAAAATATAAGAGTATATGCGAGAGTTTCTCCAGAACATAAAGTGCGTATAGTAAAGGCATGGCAGGCACATGGAGAAATAGTTGCGATGACTGGAGATGGAGTAAATGATGCGCCAGCCCTAAAAACAGCAGATATTGGATGTGCGATGGGAATTGTAGGAACAGATGTTGCAAAAGAAGCAGCAGACGTAATTTTAACAGATGACAACTTTGCAACAGTTGTTTCAGCAGTTGAAGAAGGCAGACGTATTTACGACAACATAATCAAAGCAATACAGTTTTTATTGTCTAGCAATGTTGGAGAGGTAATAGTATTATTCTTAGCAATTTTACTAACACCATTCTTAGCAACAAAATTTGGAATTCCAATTGGATTAATAGAACCATTACTACCAATACACATACTATGGATAAACTTAGTAACGGATTCATTACCAGCTTTAGCACTTGCGTTTGACCCCGCAAATAAAGATGTAATGAAGAGAAAACCAGTAAAGGCAAGTTCTGGAATATTCACAAAAGGCATGACATGGCGTATAATTTACCAAGGAATAATGATAGGACTTTTATCACTTGCTGCATTCGTAATTGGAATCTCTACTCCAAATCCACCAGTAATAGAAGGACTAACACCAGAACAAGTAAGAGTAGAAATTGGTCAAACAATGACATTTATTGTTCTAGCATTTTCAGAATTGATTCATGTATTTAATATAAGAAACAATAAAGAGTCAATATTCAAAACAGGAATAGGTGGAAACAAGCAATTATTCTGGGCTATTGGAGCATCTGCAATGCTTATGATAGTAATACTTGCAATTCCAGCTTTAAGAGCAATATTCAGTATTCCAGTACTTCCAATGGACATAGT
>CAKOZB010000113.1 GCA_934131055.1 uncultured Clostridia bacterium
CATTAAATCAATATAAATCTGAAGCTTCTACTTATTCTGAACAGCTTGAGACCGCAAAAGAAACTAACAGTGAATTACAAAAAACAAAAGAAAATGTTAATTCAACTGAATATATAGAAGAAGTAGCAAGAGAGAAATTGGATATGTACTTACCTAATGAAAGAGTTTATATAGATATTAGCAAATAAGGGAGCAAAAAATTGCTCTCTTTTCTTGCAATTTTTGGTAATTTAATATATAATAGATATGGTTTTAATCGAAATAAATTTTAATCTTAATAAATTCCAAAACAAATATATGACGCAAAAACCAAAAAAGTTAATCGAATATAATTATAGATTATTTTAATTTTATTAGAGCTTAGCTTTATTTAGATAATTATTATACACAAATCATCTTCCATAATCATGGAAATATAGAAAGGATACTATAATATGGATTTAACAAATTGTACATTAGTGGAATTACGCCAAATGGCAAAAGAAAAAGGAATAAAGAATGTTACAAAATTAAAGAAAGACGAACTTATTGAAATTTTAGATAGTAATAGTCAAAACGCAGATCTAACTAAACAAAACAATAATTTAAATGAGAACGTTTCAAATGAAAAACTAAATGTTGCTGACACTCATTCAGTAGAAAATAGCAATGGAAGTCAAAATGATAATTCGGATAATACAAAAAACGAGAATACTAGCACTGAAAAAACATCTAACAATGTAAGATATGAAATTGATGAAAATGCTAAAAATGATTCAGACTTAGCTTATAAGCTTACAAATGCAGATGACTTTATAGCACAAGGTGTATTAGAAGTATTACCAGATGGCTATGGTTTTTTAAGAGGAGAAAATTATTTATCAAGCCCAAAAGACGTATACATATCGCCAGTTCAAATTAGAAGATTTAGACTAGATAAAGGGGATAAAATAAAGGGAATTGCAAGACTTCCAAAAGAAGGAGAAAAATTTCCAGCATTAATATTTGTTGGTGAAGTAAATGGAGAAAGCCCAGAAAAAGCTTATAAGAGAAGAAAATTTGATGACTTAATTCCAATATATCCAGAAGAAAGAATTAAGTTAGAAACTGTTCCAACAGAATATGCTATGAGAATGATAGACCTAATTTGCCCAATTGGAAAAGGTCAAAGAGGAATGATTGTTGCACCACCAAAAGTTGGAAAAACAACATTATTAAAGAAAATTGCAAACAGCATAACAATAAATCATCCTGAAATTGAATTAATAGTGTTATTAATAGACGAAAGACCAGAAGAAGTAACAGACATGAAAAGATCAATCAAAGGAGACGTAATATACTCTACATTTGATGAATTACCAGAGCATCACGTAAAAGTTGCTGAAATGGTACTAGAAAGAGCAAAAAGACTAACAGAACATGGCAAAGATGTTATAATCTTATTAGACAGTATAACAAGACTTGCAAGAGCATATAACTTGGTAATACCACCATCAGGAAGAACACTTTCTGGAGGTTTAGACCCTGCAGCATTGCATAAACCAAAAAAATTCTTTGGAGCAGCCCGTAACATAGAAAATGGTGGAAGCTTAACAATACTTGCAACAGCATTAGTAGAAACAGGGAGCAGAATGGACGAGGTAATTTTTGAAGAGTTCAAAGGTACTGGTAATATGGAAGTACACTTAGATAGATCATTATCTGAGAAGAGAATATTCCCTGCAATAGATATAAATAAGTCTGGAACACGTAGAGAAGAAAAGTTACTTACACCAGAAGAACTAAAAACAGTATTTGGTTTAAGAAAAGCATTGTCAAGCAAGCCAGTTTCAGAAGTAACAGAACAACTAATCAACTTAATGATGACAACAAAAAACAATGAAGAATTTATACAAAAAATAAAAGGATATTTGAATATAAAATAAGATAAAACCTTAAAAATATATAAAATATTTAATAAAATAGTGATTGAGATATTAGATTTACTTTCTAATATCTCTTTTTTGGTAAATTTCGACAAAAATGTACTATTTATTTGGTAAATCCGTCGTTATACTATGCACATTTTAAAGTGATTTGTTATAAAATAATTACATACTTGTACGATAATAACGAAAGGAACCATTAATCATGCTAAAAAGATATAACAACAAGAAAAACATTTCTGGCACGCTAATAAGGAATGCAAGGGAAGAGAAGGGTATGAGTAAAGTTAGGTTATCTCAATTATTAGATACCTATGGAATCTATATTAATACGGACGAATTACTACGAATAGAAAAGAATCAATTGCTTGTAAAAGACTTCGAATTGGTAGCAATCGCCCAGATATTAGATATAGACCTAAATCAATTAAAAAACGATTTAGAAGATTAGTAGTTGTATACTAATCTTTTTTATTATACAACAACAAAGCAAAAAACGTGTGTCGTAATTTGTCGATAAAAATATAAAATTAATTATAAATAGTTAATTTGGAGAATACTGTTAATTTGCTAAAAGTGAAATTTATATTTTTTTAAAGAGAATAGAGAAGAGGCAAAGGACAAAACTTTGCTAAATATAGTTAGTTAAAACATTGCACAAAATCAAAGTTTTGTGCAAAAAGGAGTAGGAACAAAATATAAAACCATACATATATGGTCCTACCCACAAAATCTTGCTAGTCCTTGCTATTACTAGTATTTAAGCTATTTATTTTAACAACAAACTATATTACTTTCTTATAAAACTCTCTTAAATTTGATTCTGAAGCCTCATTATTTTTAATTATTCTTGGTTGGATTTTTTTTCATTATTGTAACCACATATTTTAAAAAAATTATATAACTTTAGATTATTTTATCAAAATTTCACAAATCCCCATATTTCAGTATTTTGCTCAATTATTCAAACAACAAGTTATATGCCTAAAAAATAAAAACGCCTTAAAATCGATTCTCGTGCGTCGCTTTTTTAGCTTTTTTCGAGCATTTTTAATAAATGCCTGAAAATCAGCATTTTACTAAAATTTATATAATAAACACTAGATTTATAAATTAGCATATCTAATCATAAACATATAACTTGTTTGATTAAATATAAAAATGTCTTAAAATCGATTTTAACGTGTTATAATTGCAAAATTATATTATGGATTTGTAATCTAAAATTATATAATATTTATAAAAAAATTTATTAAATTATAATGTAAAATAATTTTTTTCACTTTAAATTTTAAGTTTATTTTTTTACTTTTAAGAAATCTTTATTTTATATTTTAATTTTTTTTATACTTTTTCAGCAACCTCTATGAAACTCCCAAATTTATTTACTTAAGTGTATTTTTTCTTTTTGACAACTTTGGTGACTGAAATTATCATTAATTACTTGCTAATAATTCAAGCTGTCAATTAAGTTGTTTAATACTAAATATAATATGTTTAAAATTCTACCTGTTCTTCCATTTCCATCATAAAATGGATGGATGCTTTCAAATTGATAATGAATTAAACAAACTTTTATTAATGGATCAATTATATCATTATTATTTATAAAACCTTCCAAATTTTTTAAATAATTACGTATTTCTCTTTCACTTTGAGGTGGAGTGTAAATTGTTTTTCCAGTTACAGAATTTTTTAATTCTGTTCCAGGTAATTCCCTTATTCCTGCTTTATTATGCTCAATAAATCCATCTTTTTTATTTGTTCATATCCTGTCCAAATTGCATTTCTATAGTCAACAACCTCTTTAGCATTTTCTTCTTTATATTCACTTTCAGTAAGAACTTTGTATATATCGTCATGTTAATTCTGCAAGTGCCCTTGATGATAAAGTTAATTGCTCTAAAATACGATTAGTTTTTAAATATATGTTATCATATGGTAATAAATTTAAACTCATTTTTTATATATATTCAATAAATATGTAAAAAAAAATTATACATATTTTTAATTAATGTATAATTTTTTTTAATTTATATATTAATATTACGAGTGTTATAAAACTTTGATTGTAATATTTTTAGTGTTTATTACATTACTCTGATCTTAATGCTAATACAGGATCTTCTTTAGCTGCTTTTTTAGAAGGAATAATTCCACCTATTAGTGTAAGTATTGTGCTTAATATAACTAAAATAACTGCGCCTAAAATAGGTAAAGA